>SHYV01000030.1 GCA_009692605.1 Myxococcales bacterium | reverse complement strand
CACTACCCAGTCGCTTTGCTCCGCGAGCAGGTCGACGACTTTGCCCTTGCCTTCGTCGCCCCACTGGGCGCCGACAACGACGATGTTGGCCAACAGCTCTCCCGGTGGCCCCGGTCTATCGCGGGCGCGGGGGGTTCGGCCAATGGACCCTGCGGCCGAGCGGCTGGGGCGATACACATGTTGATGACCGTGTTACCCGAAGGTTCTCCGGACCCGCTGCAAAACTTCGCGCAGGATGGCTTTAGGATCGAGGGCCCGCTGTGCACTCCTGAGCGAGGGTGGGACCTGGTCGGGGACACCGACTGGCTGAACCGCGAGGCCGGCAACGGTGAGATCGTCAAGATGGCGCTGGAGGAGCAGGACGACGGATTTTCGTTGCTGAAGGGGGAGATGGCCGGCCCTGTCGGCGTGCGACTGCCGTTCACCGAGATCTGGTCGAGCTGGGTCGCCGGTCGGTTCTTCCGGCAGGTGCGGGACCTCGAATCGCCCATCATCGCCCGGTCAGACTACCGGGGGGAGCTTATCCCGGCCGCCGGAGGTCTGGTCCGCCCGGTGATCCAGATGACGCTGACTGGCCCCGGGTGGGCGGGGAGCCTCCGCAAGGGGCTCGCGCTCCGCCGGATGCAGCGCCAGTGGGAGCACAGGCTGGCCCGGCTGAAGCTGCCATCTGGTGAAGGTGAGGAGCTAAGGGATCTCAGCGAAGTGGTCGCGGCGGCGTTCGGGCGATGGGAGCGATGTGCGGACAGGGCGGTCGTCGAGCGTTTCAAGCATCACTTCCGAAGCGCCCGTCCTCAGGATCTCGCGAAACTTCGTGCGTTTGAACTCGCGGATCGCTGGGGCATGGGTCGGGACACCGTGCTGGATACGCTGCTCGCGGGAGTGACCGTTAGCGCGGTCGAGCTGTTTTGGAGCGTGCGATGCAGCCGGTGCTACGCGCCGGTGGCGGGCAGCGGCATGCTCTCCGACCTCGCCGACCACGCGGAGTGCGTGGGTTGTAAGGTCCGCACGGAGGTGGACCTCGCTGACAACGTGGAAGTGCTATTCACCCCGCCACCCGGCCTCGCGACTCAGCTGGACGTGAACTTCTGCACCGTGTACCCTAAGCGCGCGCCTTCCCAGACGGCGGTGTTCACCATCGCACCGGGGCAACGGATTGAGTCGCCGGTGTACCTTGCTCCGGGGGCATGGCGGCTCGGACAGGGGCACAACCAGCCCGACTTGGACATCGAGGTGCGCGCAGAGGGCGGCACGTCGGTCGAGTGGGCGTCGTCCCGCGCGACCGCGGGTGGACAGCCTGCGGTGGTTCTGAAGGCAGGCGAGGTGATGATCGGCGTCAGCAACGACTCGCTGGTCCGGCAACGGGTGTTCCTGTCCCGAGTCGGCGGGGCGGTCCCCATGGTGCCGGCCAGCCTGGTGACCACCAAGGAAAGCTTCCGCCGCCAGCTTGGTCATCAGGTGCTCGCGCCGGACCTGCGCGTCGGGGTGCGCTCGGTCGCGTTGATCTTCACCGACCTCTCGGGCAGCACCGCGATGTACGAGGAGATCGGAGATGCGCTCGCGTTCGCCTTCGTGCGTGACCACTTCGTGGTCTTGCGCGCGGCGTCGGCCAGAAACGGCGGCACCGTGGTCAAGACCATCGGCGATGCGGTGATGGCGGCATTTTACGATGCGCCCTCCGCGATCGGCGGGGCCTTCGATATGATTGAGGACTACAATGTCTGGGTCGTTGGGGCGGGGCTCGAGAACCCGCCCGCGCTCAGGCTTGGAGTGCACGTCGGGCCTGCGCTCGTTGTTCACAGCGACCAATCCGGGCTGGACTACTTTGGCGGTACGGTCAACTTCGCCGCACGGGCCCAAGGCGCGGCAGACGACGGAGCGGTGGTTTGGACCGAGGCCGTGCACGCTCAGGACCTTGCACGGCGGGTCGTCGGCGACCGCGGATACCGCTTCGAGCCCATGGTCAAGTCGCTGAAGGGTCTCGGAGACGTGCGGCTTTGGCGGGGCGTGAAGCTCCCGTAGCGAGCCGAGCGCTTAGTTCGCCGTGTCTTCGAAGGTCTGGATCGGGGTGAACGTCACCGGGATCGCGAAGCTCGAAGGGGTGCTGTCGGTGGAGATGGAGATCTCGGTGCGGATCTCCGTGTCGCGTTCACCCGCCAGATATCCGCACACCGCGATGTTGAGGACATAGGTGGAGCCGGGCGCGACCGTCGCCATGGCGCCGGGCCGGGCGTCATGTGCATAGCCCTGCACGCACAGGTAATCGTCGTCCCAGTCGGCGAGCGTCAGCGTGACGTCGTGGAGGCCGTTGTTGGTCAACGTCGTCGCGATCGGGTTGTAGCCTTCCTCGGGTAGCTCCACGGCAAAGTCGGTCTCGCCGAACGCGACCGGGTTGGGCGAGATAGTGAACTCAATCGGATCGGGCGAACATGCGACCATCGCCAGGACGGGCAGCGCGGTGGGCCGGAGCAGGGAGGGGGCGAAGGTGCGGGGCAGGCGAGGGATCACGGGGACTCCAGAGGGTTCAGCGTCATTCCATCTCCAGCGCCGAGCGGCAAACGACCTCTGGTCTATGCCGGAGCACGTCCTCGAACGTAGAGCGCCGCTCGGTGCGCCGCAAGTCCCACAGCTCCAGCGTCAAGCGTCGCGTCAGCGCGCTGGCGACATGCCGGCGGGCCTGGCGGGTCGTGACGGGGACGACACAGGAGAACGCCCAGCGAGGCCCGGAGGGAGCGGAGACCCGGTACGGGCGGCCGAGAAACGCCTCGGGGAGCGAGGCCCACACGGCGTCATCTGGGCAGGGTCGTAGGGAGGGGACCACGGGCAGGAACGACCGTCCCAGCTCCGGGGCAGCGCTCTGGGACCAGAGGGACATCGGCGCATCGTCGATGACCCGCACCGCCTGAACCAGCGCACGGTCGGTCTCGTCGTCCATCCATCCATCGATCGGGCGCGTGCCCTCGATCCCGCAGTGGATGAACCCGAGCACGGCGACGGCGCCGATGGGGGGCCGGGCGGGCATGCCTTCGACCCCGGTCACCCGCTCCAGCAGCATCATCAGCTCCGGGACAGCGTCTTCCACTACGTCGCAGAGCAGCTCGTCGTTGACTACTGCATCGGCGAGGCGGCCTGGTCGCGCGTCATGGTGACGGGGCCCGTCAATGCCAAGGAGCCGCGCTGAGTCGAGCAGATCGGCGTCGTCCCAGCTCCGAATGCCCGCGAGCACGCCGAGCATCGACTGATGAAACCGCCTCTCCTCGTGCTCCCAACGTAGGGGGTCGGTGATTCCACCGCCGTACCTCCGGCAGTTATCGAGGCTGCCCGCCGTGAAAAGCGCCTCGTCCTGCGAGCATGGGTCGCCAGCGTTGAGCAGGGTGGGGATCACCTCCCGGTCCGGGGAACGCAAACGCCTACCCGCCGTAGCTGGCGAGCGCCGCGCGGTGGGCCTCCCGCACCCAGTCGACGAGGTCATCCGGCGCGTCCACCCGGGCGTGCGCGCCAAATCCGAGCAGCCACTCTTTTAGCTCTGGCCCGCAAACCACGCGCATCTTCAACCTCACGCCGCCGTCCGGCAGCTTCTCGAGGCGCTGCGTCGGGTGCCAGAGGCGCTCGCGGATGTAGAACGCGACCTCGGGTGAGAATCGGGCGGTCACGTCCTCGGCCTTGCCGCCGGTGATCCCGAAGCTCGAGGCCACTTGGTCCCGGGGGTCGTACTGCGGCGGGTATACGAAGCTCTCGCGGCGCAGGCGGGAGTACCGCTCGAACCGCTCCACGGCGAAGCTCTTGATCTTGCCGGAAGAATCCGTCACATCCCGGGCATACAGGTAAAGGCCCTGCCTGTACACGGCGAGGGTCAGGGGCTCAAGCCGGTAGATCTTGCCAAGGCCACGAACGCCCCTGTACTCGGCGTCCGCTGGGTTGCAGTACAGCAGCGAGCTGATCACCTCGTCGAGCAGGTCCGGGTGGTTCGCGTAGTTCTTGGCGTGCTCGCCGACCGCCATGAATTTTCGATCGATGTTCTGGGTGAGGTCGGCGGTGGAGCGTGCGATCGCGGGTTGCAGCCGCTCGATGGCCCCCTCCATGTCGGCGGCGAAAGAAGTGCCTTCGAGGAAGGTGTACAGCGTGCGCCCGAAGTGCAGGGACAGCACCTCGGCCAGCGTGAGCTGAACGCCCGATCGAGCGTAGGTGGGGGCGATCGAGATCGTGCGCTCCATCGCGGTCCCCGTGTCTTCAATCGGCAAGCCGAGATCATGGAGATCGGCGAGGTACCGCCTGAGTGTGCGGGCATCGAGCCCGAAGCGATCGATCAGCACCTGTGCCTGCACGCCGCCCCGGCGCGACACGAGCTCGATGATGCGAACGAACTTCTGGGACTTGTTGAGATCGGCGTCGAGCATGGTGGAAAGAAAATTAACACAGCGGACATTTTTTGGCTGGTCGTCAGGTGAAGATGTCTATGGACGGTTGACCCCGTCCTTCAGTTCAGGTATACTGCTCGCACGTTCACCACAGGAGCCCGCATGACCGACATCGTCACCCACTTCTTGTTCACCTCGGCCGGAGTCATCGGTATCGCTTCGGTGTGTCTGGCGGCGCTGGCGGCGCTGCCCTGGACCCTGGCCGAGCAGGCCTCGACCGAACGTGGGCTCGCCTATGGCGGGGAGCGGCTGCTGGTGGCCCTGGCCGGAGTGTGGGGGGTCTGGCGCATCGCGCCGAGCCCGGCGGTCGCCGGAACCTAAGCAACGGGCTTGAACACATCGCCCGGGGTGATATCCGCGACCCGGCCGGAGCCCCCATGAGCCGCTACAACCCCGCCGAGATCGAGCCGCGCTGGCAGCTGACCTGGGCCGAAGAGCAGACCTACAAGACCGACGAAGATCCAGCGAAGCCGAAGTTCTACGCCCTCGGCATGTTCCCGTACCCCTCTGGGGCCGGTCTCCACGTCGGCCACCCCGAATCGTACACAGCGTTGGACATCACCGCCCGGTACAAGCGCGCGAACGGCTACCGGGTGTTGCACCCCATGGGCTGGGACGCGTTCGGGCTGCCCGCGGAGCGTGCTGCGGTTCGTACCGGGCGCCACCCCGCCGCGATCACCAAGGAAAACACGGACAACTTCCGGAACCAGCTCCAGCGGCTCGGCTTCTCTTATGACTGGGACCGGGAGGTGAACACCTCGTCGGTTGACTACTACAAGCACACCCAATGGATCTTCCTGAAGCTCCACGAGCGAGGTTTGGCCTACCTGGCCGAGGTGCCCGTGAACTGGTGCCCAGCGCTGGGCACGGTGCTGGCGAACGAAGAGGTGCAGGACGGCAAGTACGTGGAGACGGGAGACCCCGTCGAGCGCCGGGTGATGAAGCAGTGGATGTTGAAGATCACGGCCTACGCCGAGCGGCTGCTGGTCGATCTGGACGGGCTGGATTGGCCGGCGGGCATCCTGGAGATGCAGCGGAACTGGATCGGCCGCTCGGAGGGGGCGGAGGTCCAGTTTGAGACCGAGGCGGGCACGCTCACGGTGTACACCACGCGGCCGGACACTCTGTACGGGGCGACGTTTTGCGTGCTCGCGCCTGAGCACGCTCTTGTGCCGGCGCTGACCGTGGGGGCTGGCGCGGCGCAGGTCGAGGCCTACGTCGCTGCGGCGAAAAACCGCTCGGACCTGGACCGCAAGGTGGCCGAGAAGGACAAGACCGGCGTGTTTACGGGATCGTACGCGGTCAACCCGGTCAGCGGCGCGAAGGTGCCGGTCTACGTCGCCGACTACGTGCTCAGCTCCTACGGCACCGGCGCGATCATGGCGGTGCCCGGCCACGATGAGCGTGACTACGCCTTCGCCCAGAAGCACGGGATCCACATCGTGCGCGTGGTGAGCGCTGACGTCGAGCTTCCGTTCTCCGGGGACGGCGTCGCGGTCAACTCCGAGCTCATCGACGGCCTGCCTACGAAGGAAGCGGCCAGAGTGATGATCGAATGGCTGGAGTTGGCCGGCAAGGGCCGCGGGATCGTACGCTACAAGCTGCGCGATTGGCTGTTCTCACGCCAGCGCTACTGGGGCGAGCCGTTCCCCATCGTTCACACCGCGGACGGTGGGATCCATGTCGTCAACGACCTGCCGGTCGAGCTCCCCCCGCTTGACGATTTTCGCCCGACCGCGTCGGGTGACCCGCCGCTTGGGCGCGCGACGGACTGGGTGAACACCACCTGGGAGGGCGAGCCGGCCCGACGAGAGCTCAATACGATGCCGCAGTGGGCTGGGTCATGCTGGTACTGGCTCCGGTACATGGACGCCCACAACGCGGACATGCCGTTCTCCCCGGAGAAGGAGAAGCTCTGGGGGCCTGTAGACTTGTACATCGGCGGGGTCGAGCACGCGGTGCTCCACCTATTGTACGCCCGCTTCTGGCACAAGGTGATGTTCGACTGCGGCCTGGTGCACACCAAGGAGCCGTTCCAGAAGCTGTTCAATCAGGGCATGATCCTCGCCTACAGCTATCAGGACGCCAACGGCAAGTACTACCTGCCGGGCGACGTGGAGGAGGCGACGCCGGGCAATTGGGTGACGCGTGAGGGCCGAAAGCCGGTGAAGACGCAGATCGAGAAGATGTCGAAGTCGCTGCTCAACGTCGTCAACCCGAACGACGTGGTCGAGCAGTACGGCGCTGACGCGCTCCGAATCTACGAGATGTTCATGGGCCCGCTGGAGCAGGTCAAGCCCTGGCAGACCCAGGGTGTGCAGGGGGTCTACCGGTTTCTCGAGCGCGTGTGGCGCTTGTTTGTCACTCAGGACGCCGCGGATGGAAACGGTGGTGGTGTGTTGCGGCTGGCTTCTTCAGAGGCGCCGGCGGTTCGTCGGGCGCTCCACCTCGCGATCCGGGAGGCTACGGACGGGATCGAAGCGCTGCGCTTCAATACGCCCATCGCCAGAATGATGGAGCTCGTCAACGCGTGCAAGGGTGAGCCGCTCACCCGCGCGTCGGCGGAGAGCTTCCTGACGATCCTGCATCCGTGGGCCCCGCACCTCGCCGAGGAGCTTTGGGCGAAGTTGGGGCAACCGGCTTCGATTTATGGCGCCGCGTGGCCAAAGTGGGACCCCACGGCCCTGATCGACGACGAAGTCGAGATCGCCGTGCAGGTCGCCGGGAAGCTGCGTGGCACCTTCCGGGTAGCACCCGGCACGCCGGCGTCCGAGCTGCTGGCCACGGCCAAACAGGTCGAGAACGTGGTCAAGCACCTTGCCGGAATGGTGATCGTGAAGGAGGTCGTCGTGCCCGGCAAGCTGGTGAACCTGGTTGTGAAGCCGGCGTAGGGCCGGGTCACCCAGCGATCATCGCCGAAACGGCGTGTCGATGTCCCAGCCGATCTGCGCCTGGATGTTGGGGGGGCCCGGCTGGATGTCGTCGTCATCGAGTACGTACGGCAGCACTTGAAGCACGAGCTGCGGGCCGCCGAGGAAGGACTTCCCGGGGCTCGCAAGCAGCACTCCTCCGACTACGAGGCTCGCGTCCGTTGACTGCACGGCCCAGTGGTGGCGGGCGGTCGCGCCGATCCAGAGCTTTTTCGCCCCCTCGTCGCCCTTCCAGATCATCGCCAGCACCGCACCCTGCTGCTCGATGATCAGGTCATCCCACGCGACGACCAGGTCCCAGAACGGCTCGTAGACGAAGGGAGCGGACTGGTCCGCGGGCCTCGGGGTGTGGCGAAGCTCCAACACCCACGCGTCGAACGCCACGATCGGCCCGGCCTGCACCTTTAGCGTGGGCTCCGCCGCCGCCATCATCGAAGTGGCTGCGAAGCTCTCGCCGGCGCGGGCGTTGCGGGCGTCCCCGGCCTTTCCGGAGTCGATCTGGTCAAATGGCAGCGGTCCAAAGGGCGTGCGAAAGTACCGCTGCACGTTCGCGGACACATCGATGTCGAAGAACGCGACGGGTGCGATGGAGAGGCGTGGTCCGACGGTGAGGAACGCGGGCGTCACTGTGGCGCGGAGCCCGATCCCCGCGTAGTTGTCGGCGAGCAGGAAGCTCTGGGTGGTGTAAAGGGGCATTCTCGCCTGCACGCGAGCATCGAGTTGAGCCCCGTCCGGGAACAGGCCGCCGGCGATGGCGACGCGCGTGAACAACCAGGGGCGGTCCGGCGTGTCGGCGAGGGCCGACCAGCCGCCAGCCAGGAGTAGGGTCAGGGTCAGCATGGGGAAGGATAGCGCGTATACTGTCCGACATGCCGGAAGCCTCCCCGCGCCTGCTTGCCGTCGGCACCGCAAACCCACCGGAGAAGGTGCGGCAGGAAGACCTGCTGCTACGGTTCAAGGTGGAGGATCCGAAGATCCGCTCGTTGTTTACGGCGAGCCACATCCGGACGCGGCACCTCTACCTGCCGGTCGCTGGGGACGACGGGGCGCCGCACGAGACGCAGGGGCAGCTTCTGGCGAAGCACAAGTGGGGTGCCATGCAGATCGGTCCTCAGGCGGTGGAGGCCTGCCTCGGGCAAGTCGGGCTGACGGTCAGGGACATAGACCACCTGACGTGCATCACGACCACAGGCTTTCTGGCGCCGGGGCTCACGGCGCTGCTGATGGCGAAGATGGGCTTCCGGGAGGACTGCTCCCGCGCAGATCTGGTGGGGATGGGGTGCAACGCGGGGTTGAACGGTCTGAACATCGCGACCGCCTGGGCGTCCGCGAACCCGGGCAAGAACGCGCTCATGGTCTGCATCGAGGTCTGCAGCGCCGCGTACGTCTTCGACAACACCATGAGCACTGCAGTGGTGAATTCGCTGTTCGGCGACGGCGCAGCGGCGGTGCTGGTGCGTGCATCCACCCTCGATGATCAGGGACCGCCGGTCGCGCATGTGCTCGGCTTTAACAGCCACCTCATCCCCGAGGCTGCGGGCGCGATGCGGTTCGACTGGGATGAGCAGGCCGGTAAATTCAGCTTCTTCCTTGATCGCGACATTCCCTACGTGGTCGGTGCGAACGCGCCCCGGCCCGTCGCTCGCCTGCTGGCCCAGCACGCCCTCAAGCAGCGGCACATCTCCCACTGGATCGTGCACTCCGGAGGCAGAAAAGTCGTGGACGCGATCAAGTACAACCTCGGGCTCACCGACTACGACGTGCGCCACACCCACTCGGTGCTGCGCGATTTCGGAAACCTCTCTTCGGGCTCCTTCTTGTTCAGCACCCAGCGGCTGATGGCAGAGGGTAAGGTTCGACGGGGTGATTTCGGTATCATGATGACGATGGGCCCCGGGAGCACCATCGAGACCGCGTTGATCCGGTGGAGTTGATGCGCGCCATCCCGCCCGCCCGCTCCCGTATCCCCAGCACCTTTGAGGCCTGACCATGTCGAAACCCTCCTCTCCCTTCGAGACCCTGCGGTACGATGACGACGGCGACATCGCCACCGTCAGGCTCCTCCGCCCGCGCATCAACGTGAGGCAGCTACAGGAGCTTGAGCGGGTCTGTGACGCGCTCACCGACGTTTCGAAGGCCTCTCTCGTCATCTTCCGCGGCGCGAGTCAGGGGATCGACTTCACCGACTTCGACCCGAAGGTGGGCCTCGACATCCATGGGTTCAACAAGTGGGAGAAGCTGGTCCGGCGCGTCGAACAGCTCGAGAAGGTGACCGCGTTCTTCGCCGAAGGGGATCTGGTCGGCGGTGGTTTCCAGCTTCTGCTGGCCTGCGACGTCCGCAGCGCGAGGGCGGGGGTGCAGTTCCGTCTTCCCGAGGTGCAGATGGGATTTCTGCCTGGCATGGCCACGTGGCGGCTGGCCCGGTACGTCGGTGTCGGCCACGCCCGCCGGTTGATCCTGCGCGGGGTCGCGGTCGGTACGGACGAGGCCATCCGGCTGGGGCTCATCGACGATGTGCGGGAGGAGCTCGACCACGCCGATCTGCGCGCGCACTATCGACCCGAGACCGCAGTAGCGGCAGCGCTCGCCCGGCGCCTGTTGTTGGAGAGCGGTGAGACCCAGTTCGAGGATGCGCTTGGCAACCTGCTCGCCGCGCAGTTTCGCGCGATCAGCCAGAGCGCTTTTCTGGAGAACCTCAAGCGGTAGGAGATCGGGGTTGGCTGTGTCGCCCGCAGCGTGGCCCGCAGCGTGGCCCGCAGCGTGGCGCCTACCGTCCTCCCGTATCAACCGTGATGGTAGGGCTCGCCCGCCCTGATGGTGCACGCCCGGTACAGTTGCTCCAGCATCACGACCCGTGCGACCGCGTGGTTGAGGACCATGGGAGAGAGGCACAGCAGCGTGCGGGCGCGCTCTCGAACCATCGGGGAGTGCCCGTAGGCCCCGCCGATGGCCAGCCAGAGCGGTGTGCAGCCCGACATCGCGACGTCCTCCAGCAGCTTCGCGACCCCTTCGCTCCGCATGGTGGCCCCCCGCTCGTCGAGGACCACGAGCCAGGCCCGGGCCGGCACCGCTTCGAGCAAGCGCGCCGCCTCGTCCTCGCCGGAGGACGGCTTGAAAACGCGCTCCTCGAACCCGAAGTAGCGCCCGATGCGAGCTGAATAGTCAGCTGCCGCCTGATCCGCCCACGCCGTTTTTCCGCCACGGACGGTGGAGAGCACGATCTTCACGGTGTTCCCCTGCCCGATCTCGACTCAAGCCGGAGCAGCGGCGCTCGGGGGGGTCAGGTCCACGGCGATCCGTGGTGCATCGCCCCACAGGCCGTCAAGGTCATAGAACCCGCGCATCGGCTCGTCAAACACGTGAACGATGATCTCGCCAAAGTCGATGAGCACCCATCGGCCGGCTTCCATTCCCTCCACGCCGGTAGGGCGAACTCCGCGCGCGCGCAGGTCGTCGATCACGCCTTGCGCGATGGCCGTCACCTGTCGGCGATTCGTACCGTGGCAGACGATGAACGCATCGCAGAACGAGGAGACGACATGCAGGTCGTAGACGCACACGTCCTCTGCCTTGCGGGCGGCTGCGGCACGGGCTGCGGCTGCGGCGAGATCCGCGGCGCCTGGATCGATGGGAGTGGCGGTTTGGGGCTGGGTTTGGGTCATGCGCTCACGGGGATACGAGGGTGTTTTCGGGCGGAGTCGAGGTCTCCGGAGAGGCGATCGGTGCTGCTACGCCGGGATCCTCTCCCAGGCCAGTGACCGCGAGCTTGACGGCGAGGGTGCGGGTGCGCGTGGGGGGCTCGCCGGTCGGCGCGCTTGTGCCGTCCGGGGCGATCACGTAGGTTTTGGGCGACTCCGCCACCACCGTCGCATCTGCCAGAACACGCACCGACGTCTGCTTGTCGATCCACACCGAGCCGGTGAGGGAAGCGGGCTCGAGGGCCTCCCCGACTGCCCGCCCCGAGCGGGGTCGGCCCTCCGGGACCGGGGTGAGCGACAGTTTGTGCCGGATCGTAGGCCGGCCGCCGACCGTCTCCTCCACGCCCGGTCCGTAGGTGACCCGCCCCTCGGTGATCGCGACGATGTCCTCCCATGAGTCCCACCCGAGCGCGAGCTGCGCGCGCAGCGGCTCCGGGTCCCCCTTGGGGCGCAGGTCATCGCCGGAGAGCCCTTCGAACGCCCGTCCGCCAAAGACGAGCCAGTGGGTAGCCATCTTGCCGTCCCGAATCGACTGGTATTCCCACTCGTCGCGGTCCCTCCACTTCAACGAAAGCGCAGACTCCCGAACCACGGCGCCATGAACATTGGTTCTTTCGTCCCGGGTGCTCGACTGGAAGACGAACGAGCCGAGCCCCTGCAAGGTGCCGAAGGTGACCTTCGCTGCCGCGACCGCCGGGACGACCTCCGGGGCCGGGGGAACGGCCCCGGTGCAGCTGCCGAGGGCCGCCGTGAACCCCAGAGCTCCGGCACCCGCAACGAAGCGTGCTCCCAACCGATCGATTCTGAGCCTGAAGGCCCTACCGCCCACGCAGGCCCTGCAGCCTTGACCACACGGCGTGGAGCAGCTCTTGCACCCCTGCTCCGGTGACCGCCGAGATGACGACCGCTCCCTCGGGGAACAACGCCAACGCGGTCGAGATCTCCTCAGCGGTGGCCGTATCGGCTTGAGTCAGTACGACCATCTCAGGGCGGGTCAGCATGTCCGCATCATAGCGCCGAAGTTCGTCCCGGATCACCATGTACCGTGCACGCAGCGGGGAGCAGTCCCGTGGCCCGTCTTCGTCTGGACCCGGCGCCAGCTCTGCGAGCGAGACGAGGTGCAGTAAAACCTGAGTACGATCCACGTGCCGCAGGAACTGGTGCCCGAGCCCCTTGCCCTCCGCCGCGCCCTCGATCAGCCCAGGGATGTCGGCGACCACGAAGCTGTGGCTGTCGCCGACCGATACCACGCCGAGCATGGGGGTCAGCGTGGTGAACGGGTAGTCGGCGATCCTGGGGCGCGCCGCTGAGATCCGAGAGATCAAGGTGGACTTTCCGGCGTTCGGAAAGCCGAGCAGGCCTACGTCCGCGAGCAGCTTCAACTCCAGGCGCAAGGCGATCGTCACTCCCGGCTCACCCGGCGTCGTCTGCCGCGGCGCCCGGTTCGTGCTGGTCTTGAAGTGCCTGTTGCCGAGCCCGCCCTTTCCGCCGGGGCAGGCGACCCTGCGGTCACCCTCCACGAGCAGCTCGAAAATCAGCTGATCCTCGGCCCGGTTGTACACCATCGTGCCCACGGGCACGCGGATTTCCAGATCCTTGCCTTGGGCCCCGCTGCGCAGCCTGTACTGGCCATGTTCGCCGTCATCCGCCACCCACTGCGTCCGTTGGCGCAGGTCGAGCAGCGTTCCTACGCCCTCGTCGGCGATGAACACGACGTCGCCGCCGTCGCCGCCGTCCCCGCCGTCGGGGCCGCCCATCGGGACGTACTTCTCCTTGCGGAACGAGGAGCTACCCCGCCCGCCGCGCCCGCTTCGAACGGACATGTCGACTTCATCGACGAATCGCATCAGAGAGCCGGGCCCGAGCCGCCATGGGCGTGCTCAGGTTCCGTCCCTCTGATCCAGGGCTCGATCTACGCCTCGGCCGGGATGATCGAGATGAAGCTCTTGCTCTGGCGCGAGTGGAACTTGACCTTGCCGTCCGCGGTCGCGAACAGGGTCCAGTCACGCCCGATGCCGACATTCTTGCCCGCATGGAAGACGGTGCCAAGCTGCCGGACGAGGATGCTGCCGGAGGTGACAACCTGCCCGTCGTGGCGCTTCACGCCCCGGTACTGCGGGTTGGAGTCGCGCCCGTTACGAGATGAGCCTTGGCCTTTTTTGTGTGCCATAGTCGTGTCTTCCTGAGTAATTTTGATCGGTAGGAGCGCGATCGCGTCGCGCCCGGACGTACATCCAGCTGCGAATCAGCCGCTGATGGCGTCGATCTTGAGAACGGACAGGCTCGCGCGGCCGTTCTTCTGCTTGCGACGACGCTGGCGATGCAGGTAGCGCATGCCCTCGGTTTTGGCTCCCTTGTCGTGGGATACGACCGTAGCCGAGACCGCAGCCCCGGCGACGTTCGGTGTGCCCACGCGCACGGCATCGCCGCCGCCAAGGAGCAGGACCTGATCGAGCGAGACGGACGAGCCGACCTCGGCCGCGACACGGTCGACGACGAGGGTTGAACCCTCGGAAACGCGGTATTGCTTACCACCAGAGACAACGACGGCATACATGTTCGACCATTCCTGAAAGCCGGGCGGGTTTATATGGTCGCAGGGCGGGTGTCAAGGTGCTCTGCGGGGCTTCGGAGTGAGGGCGGAGTGCCGGGGTGGCGCGCTCGCCGCGGGCTTAAAGCAGACGCGCAGCGCGCTTAACGCGGGCGATGCGTGGCTCGAATGGGCGAGCGGTCGC
Source organism: Myxococcales bacterium (assembly GCA_009692605.1). Taxonomy (GTDB): domain Bacteria; phylum Myxococcota_A; class UBA796; order UBA796; family SXON01; genus CAIUMM01. The sequence goes on along the minus strand of SHYV01000030.1, from coordinate 16,320 downwards.
GAATCGAATGCTCAAAGGAGCGCTGCGGGTTCAGGGGGTGGCCGGATCCGGCAGGCCGAGGTCCACGCCCTGTCCGGGACGGGCCTCGTCCGGCGTCGCACAGGCACTTGAGGCGCCGAGCCCGCCGAGGCTCTGGGTGAACGTGTTGCAGGGGGCGTCGCCGTCCGACCGGACGTTCGCCGAACCGGCGACGTTTCAGCGGCTCGTCGACCGATGCGGATGCACCCATCCCGGGCAGGCGCGGGGTATCCTTCACCGATGCTCAAGCCTGCAGCCCGTTCTCACGCCGCAGCGGCGGTGCTGCTGGCCGGCCTCACGCTCCCGTCTCTCGCCGTCGCTGGGGTCACCATCCCCGCGTCGGGCAGGGTGAGCGCCGCGTTGGATGCCACGTCGTTCGCTGCCGGCCTCGGGGGCGCGTGCGGAACCTGGATCGACCGGTCCACCGGCTCTGACGTGCACGACATCCGGAGCATGGATGAGTACATGCTGCGGGTCGATGACCGGGCCATGTCGGACGTCACCGCCTCCGACGTCGAATCCCTCGATGCCGTCGACGTCGCCACTCATAGCTCCGCGTGCGTATCGCCGGGCAATTTCACCGGCGGTGCGAGCTGGCCATTCTCCACCGGAAGCGCGTACGGGGCTGCCCGGTTTGCGGGGTTCATCAACGTGACCGGCGCGGACGGCACCGCCGTCGGCTGGACTCTCGGTCTACACGCCAATGACGCGGCGCGCGTGACCATCGGTGGACAGCAGGTGTTCGCCGTGAACTGGAGCGACCTCAACTGGAAGGAGTACGCCTTCGTGACCTTCGAGGAGCCTGGGCTCTACCCGGTCACCATCGAGTGGACGACCAACCACGTCTGCGACATCGACCCGTTGGAGCTGGTTTACGCGACATCTCAGGTCGCTGGTTACGACGGGCTCGGCTGCAGTTCTCTCGGCGGGCTCGGTGTGAGCTGCTCGGGCGGCGCGACCGGGGCCCCCTTCGCCGTGATGGACAGCGCGGTGATGATCGCGGGCTCGGAGGGAGACAGCGATGTGGACGGGTACGACGATTGGCTCGAGGGAGGCGGATGTGCGTCGGAGGGCCCGGACACCGACGGCGATGCCACGCCCGACTACCTTGACGTGGACAGCGACGCAGACAGCCTCTTCGACGCTGACGAGGCGATGTGGGGCACGGACCGGACGGACGCTGACTCGGACGCGGACGGGCTCCTCGATGGTGCAGAGGTCGCTGGGGGCACCGACCCGGCGGACGCCGACACCGACGACGACGGCCTTCGCGACGGCGACGAAGCAGGGCTCGGGACCAGCCCGGTAGACGCGGACAGTGACGAGGACGGGTTGGATGACGGCGCAGAGAGCGGGGGGGCGACCGACCCAGCCGACGACGACACCGATGACGACGGGCTCTCGGATGGGCTTGAGTCCGGGGTGACGGTCGGTGTACCGAGCGGGACCTCTCCCGGCGGTGTGTCCTGGGACGGCTCGGACGGCCTTGTCGGCGATGCCGATCCCTCGTCCACCACCGACCCGGGCATCGCCGACAGCGACGGGGACGGCCTCTCCGATGGCGACGAGGACATCGACGGGGACGGGTCCTTCGGCGGCGACGCGGGTGGGACCGCCGCGGACGAGACCGATCCCGGGGACGCGGACTCGGACAGCGACGGGCTGGATGACGGCGCGGAAGGGGGAGCGGGTGGACCCGACTCCGACGGCGACGACACCATCGATGCCCTCGACCCGCTCGACGAGGACTCCGATGGCGACGGCCTCACCGACGACGACGAGCTGTCGGCCTCCCCCGCGACCGACCCCTTCGACCCGGACACCGATGATGACGGCGTCCTCGACGGCGACGAGGCTGCGCTTCGAACCAGCCCGGTCGACGCCGACACCGACGACGATGGATTGACCGACGGCGAGGAAGCATTGGGCGCGACCGACCCCAACGACGCCGACACCGATGGCGACGGGCTCTCGGACGGGCTTGAGTCCGGGGTGGTGTCTGGCGTCTCCGGCGGCACGTCCACGAGTGGCGTGCCCTACGCCGGCTCCGATGGGTACACCGGGGACGCTGACCCCTCCTCTACGACCGAAGCTGCCGCTGCCGATACCGATGGTGACGGGCTCTCGGATGGCGCCGAGGACCTCGACGGGGATGGGCATGTCGACGGGGATCTGGCCGGCACCGCCAGCGACGAGACCGACCCCAGCCGCGCCGACAGCGACGCCGACGGGCTTGATGACGCGGGCGAAGGGGGAAGTGCAGGCCCGGACGGGGATGCCGACGGGACGGTCGACGCGCTGGACCCCATCGGGGAGGACAGCGACGCGGATGGGCTCACCGACGTTGAGGAGACCGGCGTCACCGACGCCTTCGACTCGGACAGCGATGATGACGGGCTGCTCGACGGGTCCGAACGGGACCTCGGCACCGACCCGATGGACGCCGACACCGACGACGACGGCCTGGACGACGGCACCGAGCAAGTCGGCTCCACCGACCCACTGGTGCTCGACACCGATGGCGACGGGCTCGGTGACGGGCTTGAGGCGGGGCTCACTGACGGGGTGAGCGGGGGCGCGAGCGGGACCGGGCTCGAGTATGAGGGCACTGATCTGGACGTGTTCGTCGCGGACGCAGACCCGGCGACCACCACCGACCCGGAGCTCGCGGACACCGACCTGGGCGGTCAAGCTGAAGGAGTGGAGGACACCAACCGCGACGGCGCGGTGGACGCCGGCGAGTGTGATCCCAACGACCCGAACGACGACAGCGCGTGCGTCGACTCCGACAGTGATGGGCTGTCGGACGCCGCCGAGGATCTCGCGGAGACCGACCCCTACGACCGCGATACGGACGACGACGGGCTTTCCGACTCCGCCGAGGTGGCGCTCGCCACCGATCCACTCCAGGTCGACACGGACGGCGACGGGGTTCAGGACGGCACGGAAGCGGGCATCGCCACGGGCGAGGGGGACGACACCGACGCCAGCGTCTTCGTGCCCGACGCTGACCCCGCCTCCACCACCGATCCGCGCACCGCCGACTCCGACGGCGGCGGGTTGGACGACGGCCTCGAGGATACCAGCACGAACGGCGCGGTGGATCCCGGTGAGTGCGACCCGGCAGACCCGACCGACGACTACCGCTGCGAGGATGCCGACGGTGACGGCCTGACCGGCGCGGAGGAGGATGCCCTCGGGACAGACCCGGACAAGGCCGACACCGACGACGGCGGTGTGAACGATGGCGTGGAGGTCGCCCGCGGCACCGACCCGTTGAACGATGTCGACGACTTCCCCGACGACATTGACGAGACCGGGGACTCGGGCGACAGCGGGGACACCGCGCTCGACTCCGGGGACAGCGGGCTTCCCGACAGCGGGCTTCCCGACAGCGGGCTTCCCGACAGCGGGAGATTCGAGGGCGGCGGCGGGTGCGGCTGCGTGTCTTCTTCTTCAGGGTCGGCGGGCTCCACCGCCGGCCTGATCGGGCTCGCGCTCCTCGCTCGCCGGCGCCGCGGGTAGGATCCGCCCTCCGGGCTTCCTACCCAGAATGGGTAGGAAGCCCGGAGGGCGGATCCTACCCGTCGGTCACGTTTGGTCATGCGCGTTGTCGAGGAACAAAGGGCGACTATTTGCCGAGTCGGAGTTAGAATGACCGCCCCTTCGGAATCGCCTCTCTACACGCACGTCACTGTCAAGACGGCTCACGACCAGTACCTATTCGAGGATCTGGCGTTCTCGAGCGACTTCCTGACCCGCCTCGCGACGTTGCCCGACCACGGCTGCCACGTTGTCGCCTACGCCATCATGAGCGCCCACGTTCATCTGCTCATCGCGCATTGCGACGATGCGGGTCTGTCCCACGCCATGATGGTGCTCCTCGGCCCGGTGGGCTGGCGGGCGAACGCCCGCGTGCAGGAGCAGGGCGGCGTCTTCACTCGGCCGTTCCACCGGAAGCGCGTGGTCACCGATGCGCACCTGCTCCACCTTCCCATCTACATCCACGCCAACCCCCACCCGGGGAGCCTCGCGGCCGCCGACTACGGCTGGCGAACGAGTCACAGGGCGTGGATGCAGGGGAACCACCCTGTTTGGCTCTGCCCGGGCGCGGTGCTGGCGGCGCTTGGAGGGCGCGACGCCTATTTGGCGAGTCTGCAGGACTACATCGACCGCCCCCGCGATCGGATGTCCGTGCCGGGGGAGCTGGAGAGCGTGGTCACCGTGGTTGCCAGCGTTCTGGGCACGCACCCGAGCACGCTTCTGGACCCCGCTCGCGGTGGGAAGCGCGACCGAAAGCTGCTCGCGCTCGCCTTGTCCGAGAGTCTGGATCTGGGCGCCATTCGCCTTGGCGCAGCGCTCGGCGTGCCGCGTAGTACGGCGGACCGTTGGGTGGTCGCCGCTGCCGCTGATCCCGGCCTGCGCGCCGCCCGTCTGGCCATAGTGACCGCCATCGGCGCCAGAAATGGGTAGGAACCGCGGAGGGCGGATCCTACCCGTTTTCAGTGAACGAAGTGGATGGCGCGTTGTTTGGCGGCCTCGCGGTCGTTGAGAGGAAGGGTCACCATGTTGTCGAGGATCCCACGGACCCGCGCTGTGTTGGGCCGGTCCCGCTCGTACTGCTGATGGAACGCCGGCCGGGGAGACGGGAGGATGCTCGCGAGCCAGGCGGCCTCCTCGGGCAGCAGCCCGGAAGGTGACTTGAGGAAGTAGCGGTCAGCAGCCATGGTGCAGCCGTAGATCCCAGGCCCGAACTCGACGATGTTCAGGTACGTCTCGAGGATTTCGCGCTTGCCAAGCGCCCCTTCGAGGTTCACAGCGTAGAGCAGCTCGCGTAGCTTGCGGGTGTAGGTGCGCGAGCCGTCCAGATACAGGTTCTTCGCCAGCTGTTGTGTGAGCGTGCTCCCACCTCGACGCACCTTCCCAAGATCCGCGTTCTCGCCCGCTGCGTCGACCATGCTCTGCAGGTCGTAGCCGGGATGGCTGCTGAACGTGGCGTCTTCGGCTGCGATTACGGCTGCGGGGAGCGATGGGCCGATTCGTTCGAGCGAGGTCCAGCCCGGAATGGAGGGCCCGGTCGTGCGCGATGATGGCTCGCCGGTGGCGTCCAACATAGCGTAGGTGAAGCGGTCGCGGAGCTCGTCGCCGACGAGGCCAGCGACGCGGAAGCCGTCGAGGCTGGGCGAGGTGACGTGTGTCGAGACAGCACCGTCGGCGTGCAGCGTCACGGTGCCGCTCACCGTGCCGAGGATGTGCGCGCGGGCGCCCTCGGGGACGGCGGCCGCGAGGGCCCTGAACAGGGTTGCCATGGGAACGGCGTCCAGCGTCGCCGTCACTGTGCTGGCGCGTACGTCGACCACGGCAGGCAGTCTCAGATCGCCGCAGCCCACCGTGCCGCTCCACGTCCCGTTCCGGTACTCCCCGACCGCGTGGACGTCGTGCAGGGCGAACTCCTCCCCAAGCAGGGCTTCGGGGGCGGTCAGGACTGCAGCCTCGGCCTCGATCCGGAGCGCCGGTAGCCCCCCCGGCCCCCCCGGCCCCCCCGGCCCCCCGGCCGGCTCAGCCTTCAAGCGGATGCGCCCGTACGGGGTCTCCATGCTCGTCTCCACCACGCTCCCGTCGAGCGTGAACTCGTCCCCCCGCAAGTGGCGCTGAGGGTACACCTCGCCGGACAACGAAGGCAGCGGCAAGTCGCGCACCCGGAGGTCCTCCACGGTCACCCTCCGAACCCAGTCAAGCGCGCCGGCCGCCGCTGCGTCGCCACCTGCGTCGCCACCTGCGTCACCGGCTGGGGCACCGCCTCCGGGCCCGCCTCTCGCCGACACCTCCACCCCGACCAGCCTTACGGTTCGGTCCCAATCGACGGCGACGTGGGCCACGGTCAGCTCGCGCAGTCTTTGGGCCTCGACCTGGTGCAGGCACAACCCCGTCCGACACCAGCCCGCTCGCGCGACGCTGACCCCTTGCTTCGCCGCCAGGTGCATGATCAGCGCCGGCCCCCCCGCTGCTGCGCCGGCCACGCCAGCGAGGGTCACGACCGCGGCGACCAGCCCTCGTCTGCCGAACCCAGGCTTGTCCGGGTACATCAGCTCCCTGCCCTCAAGAGCTCCGAGATCGGCCGGTCCAGCTGGAGGCCGCCCGGGGTGAGCAGTTCGCCCACGAGCTCGGCGCCGGGTGCGTTGACCGCCATGCTGGGAAGGGTCTCTTTACGGTAGCGGATGACCACCTCACGCACCGTCAGTCGGTCCAGCGGCATCGCGGGCAGGTACCCCCGCCCCTGCGACTGGCCGAGGATCCCGGCCTCCTCGAGCGTCTCCAGGGCGTTGAGCACGAATTTCGGGTCGGAGTGGAGCGAGTGCGTGACGACGGACTCCGGGGAGGGTCCGAGGCCGGCCGTGTACCGGTGTGCGACGACCATCAGGCATTGCAGCGCGAACAATGCGTCCGCGTGCCGCCGTAGGCCGTGGTCCCCCTCCATGCCGCGCTCCTCCGCGTAAATCAGGTCCTCCCGCCGTTGCACGACGTATGCGAGCTCGACCCCGAAGAGCACGATCAGCCATAGCGTATACAGCCAGACGAGAAATACAGGGAAAAACCAAATTGAACCATATATTTTTGCAGCACTGTCTGCCGCGCCAAACACCGAGACATAGGTGTTGAACCCGATCTTCGCGATCTCGAACGCCACTGCGGACACCAGCCCACCCAGCAGCGCTGAGCTCCAGTGCACGTCGGCATCGGGGAGCGTGCGCAGCGCACCGACGAACGCCATCGTCGTGATCAGGACCGGCAAGGCCAGGCCCGCCCAATTGTGCCCGGTCTGTGCATCCACGATGGAGGAGTAGTGGAACCCGATCGCGATGAGCAGCGGCGCGAGCGTCACCGTGGCGTAGTATTGGATGAACCGGGTCGCCCACGCCCGCTTTGGTCGGGTGTTCCAAAGGGTGTTGTAGGCGTCCTCCATCGAAAAGTAGATCTGCGAGCTGGTGTAGAGCACCCCGACGATGCCGACGACACCCAGTTTTCCGAGGTCCACGGCGGAGAGCCACCCGTCGAGCTGAGCGCCGACATCATGGACTGAACCCGCGAGGACCGCCGAGAGCAGCACCGCGTACGCCGCGCTGTCCAGGCCGAAGGGGCGGAGGATGCTCGCCCCGAGCACAAGCACGGGCACGATGGTGACCAGCGACCAGTACGCCAACGTGGCGGCCCGCACCGGCACTTGATCGCGTGCGGTCTCCCGGACGAAGGCCGCGAGCAGGTAGATGGCCCTGCGCGCCCTGCTCGTGGGCACCTTCGGGATCGCCCAGCGCAGCACGGGGTCGAGGTATTCGATCAGGCAAGCACCACGGGATCCCCAAGTCTAACGCGCGCCCTCAGGTTGTGATCACCCGGTCGAACGAGAGCCATCGCCGGAGCAGGGTGTGCGTCATCTCGCCATCCTTCGCCATGTGCGCGGCCGTGGTGCCCATCTTCACCCAGTTGGCGGCGTGTGCCATTTGGATCAGCGGCCACGGGTGCTTCTTCAGGAGCTCGCTCTTCGCGAGCGGGTGCAGCATCGCGCGGGGCACGAAAGACTTGGACAGCAGCTGGATCAAGGCGATCCAGTACGTCTCTTCGACGGGTCGTGGGTATTCGAGGTTCACGCGGTGCTGGTAGAACGTCTTGGTCCCTACCCCCTCGATGTCGTACTCGCTGATGAGCCCGCTCTCCAACAGCTTGTGGTTGAGCTCGCTGCCGGGAAACACGGTCATCGAGAACAGGTAGAGATCGAACGGATGAGGGAACATCGAGATCATCTCGAACAGCTTGCGCCGGTCTTCGTCAGACGACACCGGGTCATCGAAGATCAGCTGGAAGTGAGGCTTCACACCGAGCTTGTGGTAGAGTTGGGCGATATCGCCGATGGTGTTGTTCTTGACGCGCCGATCGTAGAGATGGCCTGTCACCCGCTCGCTCGACTGCACGCCCATGTAGACGCTCACGAGGCCGGCGTCGCGCAGTTGGGTCATCCGCTCCTCGTTCACGAGCTTGGGCTCGATGAAGATCTCGAAGGGGAGACCGACGCGCTTCGGGTACTTCTCGGAGAACTCAGTCACCCAGTCGCTCTGGAAGTTGAACACCTCGTCGTCAAAACGGATGCGCTTAAAATCCCAGTGGGAGCGGGCCTGAAGGATCTCGTCGATCATGGAGTCCGGCGTGCGCACCCGGAACCACTTCTGGCCGGGGTAGACGTCCTTCTTGTAGGTCGAGTTGTAGCAGTAGCTGCACTTGTAGATGCAGCCGCGGGAGCCCATCATTTGGAAGACGGGGTCGCCATGCATCGGGTCGCCCTTGATGACCCGGCTGCCCCAAATGAAGTACTTGTGTTGGTGGGTGTGGTAGTCGCGCCAGGACAGGTCGTCGAGGTTCTCGACGAGGCTGCGGAGCCCATTCTTGCGCACACCGGAGCGGGTCTGGGCCCAGACGTTCTGCGTATTTTGCACGAGGCTGGGGTCGCGCCCGGCGTCACGAACGCGGTTGCAGAGGTCGAGCAGCGCAAGCTCGCCCTCACCCTGAAGCAGAAGGTCGGCGGTGGTGATGCACGTGTCCCCGACCAGCGTTGGGTGCATTCCGCCCCACAGCACGGCGATGTCGAGCGTCTCGTGCAGGTGGTCGGTGAGGATGCGCGCTGCGTTGTAGTAGGCGCTCGCACGGATGGAGACGCAGACGAGGTCGAGCTGCTCGTCCTTTACGACCTTGACGAGCGAAGCGAGCTCCTCGTCCGTAGCCGGGTCGAGGTGGTTGGAGATCCAGTCCTTGAAGTAGATCTCGGCGACGTGGTGCCCGCCCTCGCGCAGGGTGCCGGCGAGGATGCGGACCGCGTTGTTCTCGACATCGTACATCGAGACGATGCCGACGCGCACCGGGCGACCGTGCGCGTTCCTGACTAGCGCCTCGATGCGCTCGACGGCGTACGTCGAGGAGGAGTCGGATTGACCTATTGCGACCATGCAGGCTCCGTCGGCCCACAGGGTACCACCGGCTCGCGGACTATGGCTGTGAAGCGGGGTACCGGTTGGCTCCTGTTGAGCCCCTGCCCCGCTCAATACAACTTCAATACACGCACCTTCTCGTCCTGCGCCACCACCGGAAATCCGTCCCAATTGGCGAGCTGCAATCCCGACTCGTCGCCGCCCATCGGCGCGTCGAGGTGGAGTACGACGTACCGGATGTCGCACTCCCGGGCCACTGCGATGGTCGCTGCTTGCCCGCGCAGCACGGAGCGGGTAACGTTCCACGCGTTCTTGCTGGCGGGAAAGTTGAGGGTTCCGGCGATCATCTTGCCATGCCCCACCTGATTGTACAGGGTCGGCAGGCCTCCGATCAGGGGCCAGGTCATCACCTTGCCGGGAGCCTCCTCGCGCAGCGCGAGGACCGGCGCGGGGAGCGTGGTATCCACGTGACCGGGGAGCCCGCGCGTCGGAGCGAACAGGGCGGCCTCGATGAGCACCGCGAGCGTCACGGCAGCGGTGATTGCCTGTCCGGCGCGGCGAGGTAAGAGCGAGACGATTCGGACGACGCCCGCGGCTGCGCAGAGCGCGACGCCGATCTCTGCTGCCCAACCGAGCTTCCACAACAACGAGAGTGAGTCGAAAGGGGGCAGCTTCTCGATCAGGAAGTAGGGGAGCGGCACGGCGCGACGGCCCGACAGGATGACCACAGCACCCCCGGAGGTGAGCACCGGTCCGCACGCGAGCACGACGCTCATCCCGATCACCGCGAGGGGCCAGCGCGCCTTGATGTGGGCTGCGGGGGGCCCGGGGACAGACCCGGCAGCTGGTGCGCGGCGCGGGAGGGCGGAGACCAGCGCGAGCGCCATGCCGACCCAGCCGAGGTAGGGGCTGTGCCAGTAGTCTTCCCCGTAGCGGCTGATCTTCGTGAAGTCGGGGGAGCGGAAGGGCGCGGGGAGGACGAACGCCCAGGGGTCGGCCGGGCCGATGTTGCGGCGCAACCGCCCGAGCTCGGCCGGGTTCTTGATGCCGACTACGTTGTCGCTTGCCGTCGTGATCGTCCTGGCGGCGTACGCGACCGGCAGTGCAAGCAGGATTCCGAGCGCGCCAGCCGAAAAAAAGCTACGACGCATCAACGCTGTATCGCCCATGCCCGCGGAGTCCGATCGCCGCCGCAGCCCCAGAGCGAGCCAAAGTAGAAAGGCAGCTACGCCGCCATACCAGTGGGCGATGGCGGACATCGCGAGCAACACGCCAGCCGCGAGCGTCCAACGTCGGAGCGCTCCCGAGCGGGGCCCCCCGTTGGGGCCCCCGCTCGCTATGGTCTCCCAGCGCAACCCCAGCCAGACTACCGCGAGGCACCATGTGTCGCCGAGGGTCTCGCTGGCTCCGTTGTGCACGTCGGCCAACGCCATGGAGGACAGCGCGAGGATGGCGCCGCACACCCACCCTGCACCGGAGGGGGCGACGCCGGAGGGGGCGACTCCGAATGGGCCGGCGCCATGTCGCGCCGGCGCGGTGCGGGTGAACGCCTCGCCGATGCGGAACCCGAGCCATCCCCGCAAGGTCATGTGGGCGATGACCAGCAGGCTCCACGCCACCGCCGGCCCTGCAGTCAGCGTCACTGGCATCATCGTCAGGGCGCTGACCGGATCAGAAGGCCAGAGGCTGCCGCCGTGCGGGGTGTCCAAGAGCCCGTCCACACGCAGGGGGGACTGCCCGCCGACCAGCCGCGTCGCCACGAACCACATCGTCCAGAGGTTCTCCCACAGGTCGGTGTGCGCCGAGCCAGGGGTCGCAGCGATCGGGTGGATCGCGGTCGGCCAGGTCCACGCGATGGAGAGGCCCAGCCAGGGCAGCACGCCCGCGAGCGTGCGCGGTAGGCTTCGACGAGCGTTCATGTCCGCGGGGCGAGGCCGTGCCGGAACAAGGCGATCACCTCAGATTGGACGAGGATCGGGTCCGCTCCGCTGCTCCATGCGCCGATTGTGCCCCGGTCTCTCAAGAACGCGTACACCAGCGCGTCAATCCCACCGACGATGGCAACGGCGGCGGTCCGCGTGTCGTGCTCGCGCAGCACGCCCCGGCTGACCGCGTCATCGAGGATGCTCACGGTGAGGCCGTGAACGTCCCGCAGCCGATCCCTCACCGCTTCGCCGCCCGAACCGACCGCGCGGGCCTCGGCAAAGTAAAGCCGCAACGCACCCTCCTGCTCCACCATCAGCGTTGCCAGCTCCCCGCCGAGCAGCCCGTACACCGGGAAGGTGCTCGGCGTATCTTCGCAGCGCGAGAGCGCATCCCGGGCCCGCGCCACGGACTCCAGCAGGGGGACGAACAGCCGGCCGATTAGGGTGGTGAATAGCGCGTCCTTGTCCCTGAAATATAGGTAGAAGGTGCCCCGAGCGACGTCCGCGGCCTCGGCGATCCGCTCCACGCTCGCCCGTGTGAAGCCCTCCGCCAGAAACGCGGCGAGGCCAGCGGCCTCCAGCCGCCGCTGCTTGTCTTCCTTGTTGCGCTCTCGACGGCCCATCGTGCGCTCTTAGCCTGAAGTCCGAGCGGAGCGCTTGCCCCGCCCTTCGGTTGTGGCTACCCGTTCCGCCGTCTGGAGTCTCGCCGTGGCCAAGCCGCTCGTTATTGTCGAATCCCCCGCAAAAGCAAGGACTATCGAGAGGTTTCTCGGACAGGACTACACGGTGATGGCTAGCGTGGGCCACATTCGCGACCTGCCGGACGGCGCGGAGGAGATGCCGCTGCAGTACCGTGGCACTCCCGCGGCGCGCTACAGCGTTGACATCGAGAACGGTTTCACGCCGATCTACGTTGTTAAACCCGAGAAGCGCCGCACCGTCGCCGACCTGCGCGCGGCGGTGAAAGCCGCCTCGGTCATCTACCTCGCGACGGACGAGGACCGTGAGGGGGAAGCCATATCGTGGCACCTGCGCGAGGAGCTTGTACCGAAAAAGACGACGGTGCACCGTCTGGTATTTCACGAGATCACGCCCGAGGCGATCGCGGCTGCGCTGGCTCACCCTCGCAGCATCGACGAGAATCTGGTGCAGGCTCAGGAGGCCCGGCGCGTCATCGATCGGCTGTACGGGTACGAGGTTTCGCCGCTGCTGTGGAAAAAAGTCAAGCCGCGCCTGTCCGCCGGGCGCGTGCAGAGCCCGGCGGTGCGGCTGATCGTGGAGCGCGAGCGCGCGCGGATGGCGTTCAAGGCCTCCGGGTGGTGGGACCTCGGCGCGACGATGGCGGCGAAGTCGGGCTCCCTCAACGGGACGCTCGTCGCGCTCGGCGGCGTGAAGGTGGCCACCGGCGCCGATTTCGATCCGGCTACCGGGGCGCTCGTGTCCCGTGCGACGCCCCCCGTCTTGCTCGACCAGACACGGGCGGAGCGGCTCGCCAAGGGGTTGCTCGATCAGGTGGGGGTGGTCGATGCCGTTGAGTCGAAGCCGTTCCGCGAATCCCCGAAGCCGCCGTTCACCACCAGCACACTCCAGCAGGAGGCGAACCGCAAGCTGCGTTGGACCGCGAAAGACGCGATGAAGTCCGCCCAGCGACTGTACGAAAACGGCTGGATCACCTACATGCGCACCGACTCGGTGGTGTTGTCGGAGCAGGCGCTGACCGCGGCCCGCGCGCTGATCGCCGCGGACTACGGCAGGGACTACCTGCCCCCCCGGGCGCGCACCTACTCGTCTTCGTCGAAGAACGCGCAGGAGGCCCACGAGGCCATCCGCCCCGCCGGCACCCACTTTCGCTCTATCGAAGAGGCGCGACGTGAGCTCGACCCGGTCGACGCGCGGCTCTACGAGCTGATCTGGAAGCGCACCGTGGCGTGCCAGATGGTCGACGCTACCGGAAAACGCGTCGCGGTGGACGTGAACGTCCCGGTGACGATCCCCGGAGCAGGCAGCCCCGCCCGTTTTCGCACGACTGGCCTGACCATCGACTTCCCAGGTTTCCGTCGCGCGTATGTCGAGGGATCCGACGATCCGGAAGCCGAGCTCGCCGATCAGGAGCGCGTGTTGCCGGTCGTCGCCGTCGGCGAGAGCGTGCGGTTCCAGCGCCTGACGCCCAAAGGGCACACCACCCAGCCGCCAGCACGGCTGAACGACGCGACGCTCGTGAAAGAGCTCGAAGCACGCGGCATCGGACGCCCCTCGACGTGGGCGAGCATCCTCGACACGATCATCCAGCGGTCCTACGTGTTTCGGAAGGGAAATGCGCTTGTCCCCACGTTCACTGGCTTCGCTGTCACTGCGCTGATGGAGCAACACCTCGGTGAGCTCGTCGATTATGAGCTCACGGCACACATCGAGGAGGATCTGGACGAGGTCGCCGTTGGAAAGCGCGATCGTCTGGGGGTGCTGCAGCAGTTCTATTTGGGCGCCGCGGGGCTCCGTGCTCGGGTATCGGACGCGGACAGCGGGATCGACCCGCGCGTCATCTGCGCTGTCCCGATCGGGCGCTCCGGGGACACCGACGTTGTGGTACGGGTTGGACGCTATGGGCCGTTTCTCTCGGCCGGGGACAAGACCGCGGACATCCCGGAGGACATTGCGCCCGACGAGGTCACTCTGGAGTGGGCAATCCAGCGGCTTGAGAAGAAGGCGGCTGGGCCTCGGCTGCTCGGGAAGGACGAGAGGGGCGCTCCGATCTACGTGATGGATGGCCGCTTCGGCGCCTACGTGCAGCAAGGCGACTCCGCCCCGCCCGCGCCGGCCGCGGTGGAGCCGGCACCCGGTGCGAAGAAGACGGGTGCGAAAGCGGGTGCCAAAGCTGCAAAAAGTCCGACAAAGCGCGGCAAGACCGACGACGTCGCGCGCCCCCCGCGCGCCTCGCTGCTCCCCGGGATGACTCCGGACACGATCACGCTCGCAGATGCGTTGAACTTGCTGAAGTTTCCGCGGACGCTGACCTTCAGCGGCGCGGACGGACCAGGCGCGATCCAGGTCTTCAATGGCCGGTACGGGCCCTACGTGAAGCGGGGGGTGGACAGCCGCTCGATCCCCGCGGACACCTCGCCGTTGACCATCACCTTCGCCGAGGCCGACACCTTGCTGGCCCTGCCGCCGTCACGGCGCGGGCAGGGGGTGGCCAAGGCGCCGCTGAAGGAGCTGGGGCTCGACCCGAAGAGCGGCGCGACCGTGAAGGTGCTTGAGGGGAAGTGGGGGTTCTACGTGACGGATGGCGAGACAAACGCCAACCTCGCCAAGGGCGCCGACCTTGAGACGTTGACGCTGGCCGAGGCGGCTGACTTGCTTGAAGCGCGCCGCGGGATTCCATCGAAGGGGAAGCGGCGGGGAGCCGCGCGCGGGGGGGCGAGCGGGGCCCGGACGGGCGGAGCAGCGCGGGCCAGAGCGCCATCGCCGGGTACGGCTCGGGTGGTTGGGAAGGGCGAGTCGGCGGTGGCGAAGAAGGCCGCGGCCAAGAAGCCTGCAGCGACGAAGGCTGCCGGCACGAAGGCCGCGGCCAAGAAGCCTGCAGCGACGAAGCCTGCCGGCACGAAGGCCGCGGCCAAGAAGCCTGCAGCGACGAAGCCTGCAGAAAAGAAGCCTGCCGCAACGGCTCGGAAGCGGGCTCCATCCACTGACGACGCCGTCGAGCGCCAGCCGTGAGGCGCGCCGCTGCGGGCGGGCGCCAACCGTGAAGCCCGTTCCTTGGCAGGCGGTTGCCACGGCGGGCGACGCTCGCGCCGGCGTTTTGCGTCTTGCTGGCACCGAGGTTCGCACCCCGACGTTCATGCCGGTGGGCACGCAGGCTGCGATTCGGACGGTCTCGCCGCTTCATCTTGAGCAAACCGGCAGTCAAATCGTGCTTGCAAACACCTACCACCTGTCCCAACGACCGGGTGAGGACGTGGTCAAGAAGGCTGGCGGGCTGCACGTATTTTCGGGCATCAAGCTGCCGATGTTGACCGACTCAGGCGGCTTCCAGGTCTTCTCGCTCGACAAGAAAGAGGTGACTGAGGAGGGGGTGACCTTCACCTACGAGGTGGACGGCAACCGCACATTTTTGTCGCCGGAGCGGTCGATGCAGATCCAGATGGATCTGGGCGCCGACATCGCGATGGTGTTCGACGAGTGTTTGCCGTTCGGCGCGGACCGCAAGTACGCGGAGGCGTCTGTCGGCCGTACAACCCGTTGGGAGCGCCGATCGAAGGCGGCTCACACGCGACCCGATCAGGCTCTGTTCGGGATCATCCAGGGTGGCTTTTGGGGTGACCTGCGGAAGCGTTCGGCCGAGGAGATTCAGGAGATCGGCTTCGACGGGTACGCCATCGGCGGGCTGTCGGTGGGCGAGGGACACAAGGCGATGTGCGATGTGCTGGATGATACAATGCCGTATGTATCGAAGACGCACGGCAGATACCTCATGGGCGTTGGGCGCCCCATCGATTTGGTGGAGGGGGTTGCGCGCGGCATCGATATGTTTGACTGTGTTTTGCCCACGCGACACGGTCGTTCGGGCGTCGTCTATACGACGACTGGGCGCATTCGGGTCTCTGACGCGAAGTTCCGAAAGGACATGTTTCCGATCGATACAGATTGCCGTTGCTACGCGTGTGTCACCTTCACCCGCGCGTACATTCACCATCTGCTCCGCGTGGACGAGGTGCTTGGCAGCACGCTCGCTACCATCCACAACCTGCACTGGTTCGCCACGTTCATGGACCGGATGCGAACCAGCATCATCGACGGGTCCTTCGAGAGTTTCCGTCGCCGGGTGCACGAGCTCTACCCGGAGGACACGTCGGCCAAGCCGGTGGCGGTCTACACACCCCTCGGGGGGGCCGGGACTGCCCGGGTCGCGAAGGGCCCGGCCTCAACGGCGGGTCCGGCGGCAGTGCGGCCCCCGGTGAGCGGAAAAAAGCGGCGGTGAAGAGGAGCCCGGGACTGACGGGGCAGATTGAGATATCCGGGTCAGCATGCGCTTGAATCTCCTCGTCGTCCTCTGCGTCGCCTCCTGCACCGGTAAGATCGACGGCGATACCGGGGTGCCTATAGTCGACACGTCCGGTCCCCGCGGCGACTGCAACCCGGTGGACGACGGTGGCTGTCTGTTGCCGTTCCCGTCATCTTTTTTTCTGGAAGAGGACCCCTCCACCGGCTCGGGTTACCGCGTCGCGTTCGGCGAAGGTTCGCTCCCCACCGACAAGTTCGGCGTGCACATCCGGCCTGACGCATGGAACGTTCGTGATGGCTTCTCCACCCTCGGCCCGCTCTACGCGCTCCTGCCTGGCGCGGACGTCCGAAGCCCCGGCAGCCTTTCCTTCGACACGCTGGCCAACACCGAGAACGACGACGTC
>SHYV01000029.1 GCA_009692605.1 Myxococcales bacterium | reverse complement strand
GGAGCGGAGCCGCACTGGGCGGTCGCTGGGCGATGGGTGCGGCAAGTCGCCGAGCGCATGCTGTCCCAGCCCCCCACGCCCGGCGTGCTGCTGAACCTCAACGTGCCGGGCGTGGAGCACCCCCGGGGGTTGAAGCTCGCCACGCTGGGCCGCCGCCACTACCTGCCCACGGTCGACGCGCGGCAGGATCTGCGCGGGAAGGCCTATTACTGGATCGGCGGAGACCACGAACGCTTCGAAGGTCCACCCAACAGCGACGGTCACCTGTGTGAAGCCGGCTGGGTCACGCTGACCCCGCTGCAGTTGGACCACACCGCCCACGATGTTCTCGCTGGCCTTGGCCGCGACTGGGGCGGGCTCACCTCCGAGGATGGGGATATCTGATGCACGAATTGCTGGTCGCTTGGTTCGAGTTCACGCGGGAATGGGGCTACCTCGGGGTGTTCCTGATGATGGCGCTCGAGAGCACCATCGTTCCCGTGCCCTCTGAGATCGTGATCCCGCCTGCGGCGTACTGGGCCTCGCAGGGTGAGCTCAGCATGACGGGCGTCGTGTTGGCCGGCGGGGCGGGCTCGACGTTCGGATCGTCGGCTACCTACGTGTTCACCGCCACCTTCGGACGGGCGTTCGTCGCCCGCTGGGGGCGGTACTTCCTGTTGCCGGTCGCGCGGCTGGAGATGGCCGAGCGGTGGCTTGAGACCTACCAGACCGGCGGGGTGTTCATCGCCCGGCTGCTCCCCGTCGTCCGGCACCTGATCGGCTTCCCCGCCGGGCTGGTCCGCATGCCCTTCGCCACCTTCGCCGCCGTGACCTTCGTTGGATCCACGCTGTGGTGCGCCGTGCTGGCGTTCTTTGGCGCGAAGACCATCGGGGCCAAGCCGGACCTGCTGCAGAACCCGGGGGCCCTCGCGGAGGTCCTCAAGCACGACCTCTGGTGGTTCGTCGCGGCGGTCGTCGGGCTCGGCGCCGGCTGGTTGTTCGTGAAGTGGTTCGCAGGCCGCAACACCGTGGCCGCGTAGGCCCATCGCCGGACTGCCTCTGCGGTCCAAGGAGTAGCCCCATGTCTGACATCGAAGCCCGTCTGAAGTCTGTGATCCGCGACGTCCCGGATTTCCCCAAGCCAGGGATCGTCTTCAAGGACATCACCCCGGTGCTCGCCTCGGCGGCGCTGCTCACCGAGGTGACCGAGCACTACGCGGATCGGTACCGCGGCAAGGTGGACGCCGTCGTGGGGATGGAGTCGCGCGGCTTCATCTTCGGCACGCCCATCGCCCTGTCGCTTGGCGCTGCCTTCGTGCCGGCGCGTAAGCCCGGCAAGCTGCCGTACCAGCGGATCACCGAAGAGTACGCCCTGGAGTACGGCACCGCGAGCCTGGACCTGCACGTCGACGCGATCCGGCCCGGTCAGCGCGTGCTGATCGTGGATGATCTGATCGCCACCGGCGGAACCGCCGCAGCGACGGCCCGCCTCGTGGAGCGGCTCGGCGGCGTCGTCGTCGGGATGGCGTTCGTCATCGAGTTGACGTTCCTTCCCGGCCGTCAGGCCGTGTCGCCGCACCAAGTGGACAGCATCGTCCGCTACTGAGGATCGTCCGCGACTGAGGATCGTCCGCTGCTGGGCGGCAGGCCAGCCGGTCAGCGGCGTCCCGCCTTCGCCCTCTCCAACCCGAGGCGGTATTCGCCGACGTTGGGCATCAGCTCGGCGGCCTTGCTGAAGCAGTCGTACGCCTCGGCGATCGCGTCCTTCATGATCGCCATGTCGCCCTTGCCTGCGAGCATCATCGCGCTCTGCTCGACCATCACCCGCTCGATCTTGGTCGCGCGGTACTCGCGCCGCTTCGCTTCGTTGGACAGCACGTCGTAGGCTTTCCGGACGCCCTCGATGATCCGCCTGACGTCGGGCTCGTGCTTTGCGCCGTACTTGCCAGGGTTGTCTGCGGGAAACTCGATGTTGAACATGCGCCACGCCTTCTCGACATCGGCGCTTGTCCCCATCCAGTGGCACTCCAGCTGATCGAAGTAGCTCCCCTTTTCGAGCGTCTGCTTCCGTGAATGAAGCATGCCTGCGATCTTCTCGTCCGAACGGGCGGTCGTGCCCTCTCCCCGGAACTCGATCAGCCCGAGCTCGGTGAGGCACCAGATCATCGACCCGGTCTGCCCTCTGGACATGTTCGATACGCTGGGAAGCTCGCGCAGCCGGAAGCTGGTGGAGCCGAGGATCTTCAGAAACGCCTGCTCGTCTGCGGTGAGCCGCATCTCCTCGAGGGTGCGCTCCACGCCGGCCTTGATGTAGATGTACTGCTCCAGACGGGGCCGCAGGAAGCCGGCCATCTCGTCAGCCGGAATGGTCTTGGAGCGCGTGCGGAGCACCCGGAACAGGTGCGCCGCGACCCGCAACGGCGGTGCGATGAACCGCTCCGGCAGGTCGTCGAGCGCGTGGAAGGTCCATGTGCCCGTCTTCTCAGCGAACATGCGGACCATCACGAACTCGCACTGCTTCTGCAGGACCAGCACAAGCTGGGCGAAGGTGAACACGCCGAGCTCGATCAGGGCGTCGCCTTGCCGGATGCCCCTGGTCTCCATGAGCGCGAGCGATTCGGCGAGCTGCTCCTTGGTCAGGCTTCCCGCCTTGTAAAGCAGGACGCCAAGCACCTCCTGCTCGTCCAGCGGGTCGGAGCGGAAGCCGACCGGGCCGCCCTTCTGGATGAACACCCAGCGGGTCCGCCCGTCGGGCATCGAGAGGGTCAGCAGTCCGGTGGGCTTCTCCACGGACAACCGCATGAACACCGTGCGTAGCGAGAGGTCACCGAGCTTGCCGCTGGCCCAGGGGGGCTCATCGCCGACGTCAGGGACGGGAAGTCCGCGCTCACGGTAAGTGTCGTTGGTGGGCGCTCCCGAGCCGCCGGACGAGGTAGCCAGAGCGCGCGCGTGTCGGACCTCGGCCTCGAGCCGCAGCACCCGATCCCGCAAGGTCGCCGCCTCCGCCGCCGCACGAGCACCGGCCGGCCCCGCGGCGCCCGTCGCGCTGTCGGTCGCGCTGTCGGTCGCCCCGCTTTTCGCGCCGCCCCGCTTGACCACCGACAGCTCCCCGGTGGAGAGCAGGTACGCCTGCCAGCGGTCTTTCTCCGCCTCGGCGGCAGCGCCGGCATCCTGCACGGTCTTCGGCAGGTCCACTACACGAAACGCGGTCGAACCATCGGCGAAGGTGTTGATCAGTTGGACGACGATCGGCCCTACGCGCGCGCCTCCAGGTAGGACGAGGTCTACCTTGAGCTCGGGTGCAGGGTCGTCCAGCGCGCCGGGCGGGAACAGCATCGCGCTCATGGAGAGCTGGTCTCGCCAATCGCGAAGGAAGCCGAGGGTGTCCGGGTAGCGGCGTGTCGCCTGACGTTGGGCCATGCTCCCCGTTATCGCACGTCGGGCGCATCGGCTGGTTCGCCTGACAGGCCTTTGAGCGCCCGTTCCGCTCCTCCGGCCGACCAGGCGTGGCCGTCGACGGTGATCTCGTGGACGTTGGCGCGGTCGGCGTAGATGTTCAGCTCCAGCCGACCCACCAGCCGGCACCGGTTTTTCCCGGTCAGCGAGATGGTCCAGGAGACCCCGTCCGTCGTGCGCTGGCCGCCGGGGTCGCCGCCGGGGGGAAGGTTCAGCGGGGGGCCGAGGCAGGCGGCGAGCACCGGGCCGATGGCGTTCCAGCTCACTTGCGCCGTGCGGTCGTGTTGGGCCGCGGGGTGCGGGGCCGCGGGGTGCGGGGCCGCGGGGTGCGGGGCCGCGGGGACAGCGCCGAAGAGCGCAGCATCGCCCGCCCAGAGGAGGTCGAAGGAGCGGGTGCCGTCGGACCAGCGCTCCGCGCCGCAGGGGGGGCCGCCGCCCGGGTGTCGGGCGTCCATGGCGGTCAGCCGTTGGTTCACCGCGAAGCAGGCCGGGCCGAGCAGCTCCGCGCCGCCTGGAAGCGCCGGGAACGGCATGTGGCTGTCGTCTGCAAGGCCGACGAGGCGGTAGGGGGCGGGGAGGGGGGGAGACTGGGAGCTGGACGAGGCGCAGGCGAGGAGCAGCCAAAGGTGCATCCGGGAGTCTACCCGGCGGAGCGAGCTACCCGAGGTCCTGAGCTTTTCACGTCCGCGGGCTGCAGCGGCGTTGACGCAGCCCCGCCCCGGCGCTAAGCGGCGGCCGTCGCCGAAGTAGCTCAGTTGGTAGAGCAGCTGTTTCGTAAACAGCAGGCCGTCGGTTCAAGTCCGGTCTTCGGCACCACGCAAAAGTCAAGGCCTTCCTTTGTAAGTCGAGGAAGGCCTGTCGCGGTTCAGGTGGCAGTTTTGGGGTGGGTCGCAGCTGGGGTGCGCTTCGGCCTGAGCTCGTTCGGGTTGCGGGCGTCGTGCTGGGAGGCCGGGCAGCGGCCGGCTCACTCAAAGGCGCTTGGGGGCGCCACAGGGATCAAAAGCTCAACAAGTGTCAGGCCGGAGCTCGCCCCGGCTACTTGCTCAGCGGAGACCGTGTCGGCGGTGGCGGTCACCACCCCCGAAGTGGGCGCGCCGGTCCGGTCAGACCGCTCGCCTCTGGCGTGCGTTCAGAGCCCGATGGCGGTGGACGCGGACGGGCGGTTCCCGCCCGAGGGGAGGGAGGAGGCGGATGCGATCCGGATGTTCGCGAAGTCAACCTCGATCGGCTCCGGCGGGGGGGCCGCCTACACGGACGGGGACGGTCGCGGTCTGGCTTCGCCCCGAGGATCTCCGCGCACTCACCCTACTGGGTGTCGCCGGGTCTCGTGGAATGGGGGTCTCGTCCACGGCTCGCATGTTGTTTTCTTACTGGGCCGACGGAGCCGGATCTCGCGCCTGATCCGGGTGGCGGTCTGGATCCGGGACTTCGCTCCCCCAACCCCCCTTTCGGCTTCGAGCGGCATCACCTTCGCGCGGGCGGTGGCAGCGGCGGACAGCGCGACGTACCAGCCTTCTACGCCACGTTCTTCCGATGCCTCGCCGTGAGCCGCCCACATCGGCCTGATCACCACCACCGAGCCCGGTGCCGCAGAGGTCGAGCTTTTGGGATCATGTGCGACGGGACGATCGTGATGGGATGTACGGAGATCGATGGCGCCGCTCCCTCGTTGGGCGACGCGGACGCTCAGCAGGGGCACGTGCACAAGCTCACCGATGCGGAGGGTGTGGTCCACTTCGTTGATCGCCACCACATCCACATGTGTGCGGCCGCGTAAGCCGATGCGTTCACCCCCGAGATCCAGTACTACGAAGCGTGCGGGGCGATGGGGGCTGGGTTGCCATAGGCGGCGCTTTTAGGCAGCCCCGCGCGCCCCGCGCTTCTGGAAAGCTCCTGCCCGAGCCTGAACGAGAACGCCGGAACGCGGTAGCCTACGGTCATGCGCACTGTGATCTCGTCCCCGTCCCCGTCCCCGTCCCCGTCCGTGATCGCCCTGCTCGCCCTGCTCCTCTGCGTCCTGACTGGCTGTCAGCACCACGACGACGCCCCCAACGACTCTACGCCGGACCCCACCGATTCGGCGCCCGGCGACAGCACAGACAGCGACGACACAGACAGCGACGACACAGACAGCGACGACACCAGCTCGGGCACACCCGCGGACCCCTTCGACCTCGCGGCCTTGGTAGACCAAGACACGCTGCTCGCCGACATCACAGCGCTGCAGGGCTTTGGCACCCGGTACACCGGCACCCCTGGCGGTGAGGCCTCGCGCGCTTGGATCATGGACGAGCTGCAGGCGGCGGGTCTCCCGACCGAGGAGGACCCATTCGAGGGCGGGGTAAACGTCATCGCCCGCCTCGACGGGACGACGGATCCCGAGGTCATCTGGGTATTTTCTGCGCACTACGACTCGACCTCCGAGCTGCGGGACACCATCGCACCCGGCGCCGATGACAACGCCTCCGGGGTCGCCGCGGTGCTCTCCGCCGCCCGAATCATGTCACAATATCGGTTCAAGGCGAGCATCTGGTTTGTCGCCATGGGCGCCGAGGAGCAGGGCAGCCTCGGGAGCGCGCACCTTGCCGGCCTCATGGCCGATCAGGGGCTCGACGTGCGCGGCGTGGTCGCCCCGGACATGATCGCCTACTGGCCGCTGGGCGACGCCGACGCGTTCGACATCCTCGGCGACACCGAGTCCGAGTCGCTGGTGAATGACATGGCCGGGATCGCCGACGAGATGGGCGTCGCGAACAAGGTGTGGATCGAACACCGGTACTGCATGGGCGACGACCATACGTCGTTTCAGGACGCCGGGTTCCCCGCGATCTCGCCGATGGACTGCGTCGAAGCCCACAACGTGCGGGGCACCGAGGAGGACACGCCGCACTACCACAGCACCAGCGACACCGTGGACACCTTGTACATGCCGTTCACCGCGCGTGTCGCGCAGGTCATCGTCGCCTCACTCGCGACCTGGGCTGAGCCCGACTGACCCCGGTCACTCCGGGTCCAGCTCCGCCAGCACCTCCGCCAGCACCTCCGCCGTGTGCTCCCCGAGGCGCGGCGGGGGGCGAAAGGCGACGGGCTGGAGCGGCGGGGCGGGGAACTCCCAAGGACCAAGCTGCATGGTTCGCGCGAGTGGATGGGCCAGAGAAGCAGCGACCGAGAGCACCGGTCCGCACGGCACACCCGCGGCGGCGAGCCTTCGATCCCAGGAGACGACGGTGTCCTGGCCGAGCCGGAGCTCGATCGCACCATCGAGCCGAGCGCGGTCCGCGACCCGGCCGCCGAGCGAGCCCCACAGCGGATCGATCGGCAGGTCCAGCGCCGCCCGGAGCTTCTCCCACAGCGGGTCGTTGGCGCAGCAGATCGCGAGCCAGCCATCGGTGCAGCGGTAGAGGTTGTAGGGGGCGATCGACGGGTGGGCGTTGGATGGCGCTGGCGGGGCCGTGGCCGCGTTCAGCCACGCAGAAGCGTAGTAGGCCAGCAGGTGGTGCTGCACGTCGAGCATCGAGATGACACGACGGCATCCCACCCCGGTCCGGTGCCGGTCGAGGAGCCCGAACAGCACCGCTTGCACGGCGACCTGCGCGCTGGCCAGATCCGCGATGCTCGGCCCCGCCTTCCGGGGTGGATCGCCGGTCAGCGAGGCGATGCCGCCCATGCTCTGCAGGACCAGATCGTAGCCCGCCCTCGTCGCCCACTCCGCGCTGTGGCCGTCGCCGAACGCATGGATGGCGACCGAGACCAGGCCGGGGTTGTCGGCGCGCAGCGTGTCGTCGCCGAGCCCGAGCCGCTGCATGACGCCGGGCCGGAAGTTCTCGACCACCACATCTGCGGTCCGCACGAGCCGTCGCGCAGCCTCCACGCCCGCTGGTGTCTTCAAGTCCAGGACCACAGAGCGCTTGTTTCGGTTGGTACAGGCGAAGTAGACGCTCTCCCCGGCGGCGGGACCGGACGCCATGACCGGGAGGAACCGTCGGGTCTCGTCCCCCTCGGGCCCTTCGATCTTGATCACGTCGAAGCCCTGATCCCCGAGGATCTGCGTCGCCCACGGTCCAGCCAGCACACGCGTGAAGTCGATGACCCTAAAGGCCCGGCCCGGACTCGAGCCTGCTCGGGGTGTCATCGCCGGCCACCCCCGCTCGGCGTCGGTGGCGGGGTTCCGGCGGTGTCCGCGAGCACGCGCGCCTCTAGTGACGAACCCTGCCGCACCTCCTGAATCCGAGCGCCCGCCGCCAACAGCTCGGCGAGCCGCTCCGAGGTGGCTTCGGGCAGCGACCTCGGGTCCGCGCGGTCCAGGCTGAGGACCACGGGCGTCGTCAACCCCTCCGGGTACGGCGGCGCCAGGGTGATGGTGACCTCGCGGTCGGCTCCGGTCACTGTCGCCATGTCGCCCTCGCGGACGCAGCGGCCGTGGTCGATGACCACGACCCGGTCGCACAGCGACTCCAGCTCCGCGAGGTTGTGCGAGCTGATGAGCACGGTGGTCTTGCCGCGCAGCCCGGCTAGCGCGTCGCGCAGGTGCCGCGCTTGGGCGGGGTCCAACCCGCTCGTTGGCTCGTCGAGGAGCACGAACGCCGGGTCTCCGACGAGCGCCGAGGCGACGGTCACCCGCCGCCGCATGCCGTGGGAGAGCGTGGCGATCCGGGCGTCGGCCCTGTCTCCGAGGAGCACCAACGCGAGGACCTCTTGTACCGCGGCCTGGATCTGGGACGCCGGGATCCCCTGGAGGCGGCCCCAGACGGTGAGAAGCTGGCGGGGGGTGCTGGCCACCGGTAGCTCGGCGTCCTGAGGGAGTATGCCGACCCGCCCCGCGTGCCTCGAAGGGTCGAAGGGGCCCATTCCCAGCAGGTCGACGGTGCCGGAGTCGGCCTGCAAGAAGCCGGCGATGATCGACATCGTGGTCGTCTTCCCGGCTCCGTTCGGGCCGATGAGGCCGCAGATGCTCCCTCTCGGGACCGAAAGGGAGAGGTCGTCCAGCGCCCGATGCTTGCCAAAGCGCTTGTGCAGGCCGGTGATGCGCAGCGCCAGTCCTTCGCCGCCCGGGACGTGGGGGATCACAGGTCGCGCCGCTGGAACCGGGCGAACCCGAACGCGAAGAAGACGATGGCGAGCAGCACGCTACGGGCGCTCGCGAAGGCGAGGTCGCCGGGGTTCATGGACCAGAAGTCGGCCCAGTAGCGAGTGGGAATCGCGAGGATGAGCATGTCGCAGATCCGCCCCGCTGTGTCCGGGCCCGACCAGTGCTTCAAGACCGCCGCTGCGATGGGCATGAAGAAGAACGTCAGCGACGCGAGGACGCGCGCGCCGTTGGGGTTCCCCACCAGGAGGCTCGCCCCGAGCGCGAGACCGAGGAAGGGGAGCGCGAACAGCGCAGCCCAAAACGTACGCAGCAACAGCGTTGTCATCAGCGCGACCGGGTCGTTGCCGCTCATCAGGGTGAGCCCCATGCCCCACGCGAGCGCGACGCCGCACACGGATGCGGTGGCCCCGAGGAAGAGCTGCCCCAGGAGCTTGCCGAACGCGATCTCCAGGCGCCCGGTGCGGACCAGCAGGAACCGGATGGACCGGGAGCGCACCTCGGCGCTCACCGTGCCGGAGGCGGTGAACACCAGCACCAACGGCAGCAGGGCCATGCTGAAGACGCCGACCCACAGGCCCAGCACGGGCTGGCTCAGCAGCGCCATCGCCTTGTCGTCGCCCCCTACCAGCGGCGCGAGCACGCTCCTTAGGTCCCCGTTTTGCAGGAGCTGCGGGAGCATGGAGCCCGGGCGCGTGGTGGCAGGGACGCCGAGGGTCTCGGCGAGGCTGGACTCCGCCTGGGACAGGATCTCGGTGAACAGCCAGACTGAGAACCCGATGCCGCCCAGGTAAGCGAGGATGGCGAGCTGGAAGAGCCGCGTTCGGACGGCCTCACCGAGCTCGTAGATCGCCACCCAAAAGATGTCGCGCAGCGGCCGCATCCCCTCACTCAAGATCCGGCAGTTCCTTGAGGTCGGCGAGCCCGGGGACAGCGTCGCCGGAGATGTAGGAGAATGGGTCGACCGCCTCGGCGTCGAGCGTATCGTAGATGTCCGCGGGGATGATCTCGCGGAGCTTGTC
Organism: Myxococcales bacterium; assembly: GCA_009692605.1. Taxonomy (GTDB): domain Bacteria; phylum Myxococcota_A; class UBA796; order UBA796; family SXON01; genus CAIUMM01. Next base: position 21,449 of record SHYV01000029.1, on the reverse strand, counting down.
ATCGGCGATGATCACGGCGTCGAGCGTGTTCGCGGCGAACTCCATCATGTCGCGCCGGTCGGGGTCCTCGCCGGCGTTCGCCGCGGCGACGAAGTCGTTGACCTCGTCCTTCAGCTTCGCGTTCATCTCGTTCATCACGGCGTCCACGGCGTCCACCTGATCGTCGGAGAGATCGCCCTGCTCGGTCAGCGCCGCTAGCGCCTGCGACCGGCGGGCATCGAGGGTGGCCTGCATCATCGCGACGTTCTTGCGGATGTCCTCGGCGCTGGGCGGCTCGGCTTCCGGCTCCGGCGGGGCCGCTGTTGCGTTCTCGTCCGCGACTCGGTCCTCGTCCCCGTTCACCGCCTTCATGCGAATCCCAGCAGGACGGTCTTCGCTGGCGGCGACCTCCTCCGGCGCGCGCGTCCGAAGGATGTCGCGGATCCCGTCCATCGCCCGCCCCCCCCGGCAATCGCCCGACCTCGCGCTGGCGCGAAGCTGATCCATCTCCTTTCGTGCTTCAAGCAGCTCTCCCCGCGGCTGCCACGCCCCAAGGATGATTCCGACGACGAGCGCGACTACGGCGGGAACGAAGGCTTTCACCCCCCTCGCGTATCCCGGCGCGCGGCGATTTCCGCTGGCCGCTCTGCGCCGGAGCAGCGCGGGGCGGCGGCGTGGATGACTTCTTTAACAAAAGTCACGTATTACTCTTGACGCGTCACCCCCGGCGTGGTTCATTGTTCGGACCGCTGCCGCCCCGACCCTGCTCCCGCCAAACGAGGTATCCAGATGCTCCCCGAATTTCTGAACGACCGGTCCGACGCCCGCTCCCGGTCCACAGCGACTGATTTCAAGCCATGGCTCGTCATGGGCGCTGTCGGCGTCTCCCTCGCTTTGAACCTCGGCCTCGCGGTGCGGCTCGGCCTGTCGGGTGGCTCCGAGCCGGTCCCCGCCCCTGTAGTCGCGGTCGAGCCGGCCGCGCCCGAAGCGGCTCCCGCGATCAACGTCATCGGTGACGACACCACCGTCGCCAACGCCGCCACCCCCCCCGATCAGGTCCCGCCCCTGCCTGCTCCTCTGGGGGCAGCCGCCACGGCCGGCTCGCACGTGTACCACGGGGTCGTGCAGTCCTCAATCTCAGCGACGTTCACCGGAGTGACCGACACCTCGGCGGCCGCGCTCTCAGCGGTCTACACCCGGCTCTTCGCGTGGGACCTCGACATGCGGCGCGACCTCCACCGTGGCGACCTCGTCAGCGTGCTGTTCGAGCAGCCGGTGGGTCAGGAGCCGCTTGTCCTCGCGGCCCGGTTCACCAGCCAGGCTGGAAGCCCCAGCGAGCACGTCTACAGCGCGTACCGCTGGCAGGCGCCTGGCGACCGTTTCCCTTCGTACTGGGCCCCGGACGGCACCGAGGTCCCCAAGCGCCTCGTAGCCGGCCCGCTCGAGGAGTACGAGCAAGTGACGAGCCTGCTGAAGGACCGTCCCACCCATGCTGGCATGGACTTCAAGACCCCCATCGGCACGCCGGTACAGGCCCCTCGCGCGGGCGTCGTGACCCGGATCAACTGGAACCAGCCGTCCAATGGTGGCTGCGTCGAGCTACGCTTTCAGGACGGCGTGCTCGCCAAGTTCTTGCACCTGAACGAGTCCCTTGTGAAGGAGGGGCAGTCGGTCGCCGCGGGCACCGTGTTCGCCAAGACCGGCAACACCGGCCACTCCACCGGTGCGCACCTTCACTACCAGCTCGAGCGGGCCGGCCGGGTGGTCGACCCCATCGAGTACCACGGCACGCTGCGGCGCCAGCTCCAGCCGGACGTCATGGCGCGATTCGCGAGCGAGACGAAGTCGCTCGAGGCCCAGCTCATCGGTCAGGTCGCCCAGCGCTGATCGTCGGGGCTGTCTAGAAGACGCTCCCCAGGCTCACGTGCGGCTTGATCCAGACCTCGTCGCGCTCGGAGATCCAAGACGGATTGAAGGCTAGATCTATCTGGAGCGGGCCCACCGGCGTGGCCCGGCGAAGGCCGATGCCGAGGCTGTATCGGAGCAGGGGATCGCCGCCGTTGTTCACTGATCGGGACATCGACGTGGTCTCCACCAGCGGTGAGATCCACCAGATGTTGCCGACATCGGTGTACAGCGCCACGCGGGTGGAGCCCAAGCCGTTCAGGCCAAAAACGTCGAGTGGAAGAGTGAATTCGAACGTGCCCACCGCCATCGCATCGCCTCCGGTCGACACCCAGCGCCCGACCGACGTGCGCTCGGCGTAATCGAGCAGGGGTTCCAGGGTGTTCGGGTAGGAGATGTCCTCGTTGCTGACCAGGTTCGCGGGACCGAGGGTGTCGAGGCCGAACCCCCGGAAGCTGGCCCCGCCGCCGCCCTGAAAGCGGTCTTCGACGGGCAGCACGTTGGACTGGTTGGGGACCCAGGCGGCGCCGCTGCGCAGCCGCAGCAGGATCGCCGGTTTGCCGAGGGGGATTTGCTGGGTCCAGCTGCCTTCTCCGCGCAGGTAGACGTGGTCGCTGAGGATGGGGTCGGTGAGGAGGAAGGCTGCGCTTCCGACCCCGCCGCGCGTGGGGTTGAACGGATCGTCGCGCAAGTCGAGCAGGAACGAGAGGTCGATGCCGGACTGACGCCGGACCGCGCTGGGGGTGATCGGGGAGGGGTCTACGCCGTCGGCCAGACCGAGCGCGCCGAGCCACGGGTCGCCGTTCACGAGCACGCCGGGGTCCACGTCGAGCAGCCGGCGCCACTGGACGCGGTAGTCCACACGGGCGGTCGCGTGCGCGCCGATGCGCAGCGACAGACCCGCCGCGACGCCGGAGCGTGACAGACGCCAATCCGGTGCCTGCTCCTCGGCGCCGAACAGGACGTCTCCGGTCACCGACTCCCCGCTCGCCGGCACGTGGGGAGCGCCGTAGTGTGCGGACGCGCGGTAGGTCGGGTCGGTGAGGTCGAAGCTCCACCCGTCACCCAGCCATCCGATGCCTCCCTGACCGTAGAGGGTCAAGGTGTGGGCGATGCCGAACAGGTTGCGATGGCCGGTGCGGGCAAAGACCCGCACCCCCTGATCGGTGGCGATGCCGCCGCCGACCTCGGCGTAGAGGTTCTTCCGTTCGTCGAGGGTGATGAGGATGTCCTTGACCCGGTCCTCGTCGCCGACCGCCTCGACGCTCACTCGATCGAAGACCCCCAGCTCGTAGAGGCGACGGCGGATGTCGGACAGCGCGTCGGGGGTGATCGGATCCCCTGAGCGGAGGCTGATCTCACGCTCGATCACGTAGCGTTCGGTGCGCGAGTACCCGCGGATCAGCACGGCGCGCAGGTAGACGACCGCACCCGGCGTGATGGCGATGGTCAGATCGGCCCGGGTCCCATCCGGCGAGACCGCCAACGACGAGGTGGCGTCGGCCCGGAGGTAGCCTAGCTTGCCGTAGCGGTCCACGAGCTGTCGCGCACGGGCCTCGGTGCCGCTCGGGTTGACCGGCGTGCCGAGCAGGTCCGCCCAGACGGCTTCTGCGTCGATCTCGTCCACGCCACCGGTGACGCTCACCGACCGGAGCCACGCGCGCGGCCCGGGCGTGACCTCCACCCGGACGTCCTCTCGCCTCGCTTTCTTGCCGCCTTCGGACGAGTCCCCCCAAGGCGTACGGAGGAAGGTGGCGCCAAGGTACCCCTCGGTCCTGTAAAACTCTCGCATCGCGGCGAGGGCCTTGTCCACGTTCTGGGGCGTGACCCGGCCGCGCCCAAAGCTGCCCTGTGCTTCCAGGAAGGCCGCGCGGAGGTACCGCTGGGTCCAGATTCGCTCTCCCCCGTCGGCGTCCAGCGCGCCGGCGGGTCCGACGAACAGGGTCTCTCCGGGGCGGGATCTCGGCCCGGCGCTTCCGGCCAGCGTGATGGCGACCGTCTCGGCGTCCGCGATGCTCTGGACCGTGACGGCTGCGCCTAAGTGGCCAGCGGCTCGCAGGGCGCTGTTGAGGGTGTCGGTCGCGTCGGCGTCGAAGGTCCGGGTCAGCCGCGCGCCGTGGACGAGGTCGAGGGCCTCGATCAGGGCGCTCCGCTTTACACCGGTCGCTCCCGGGTCCACGGTCCAGGTGCGCCGCGGATCCACGTAGACCGCCGCGTCACCGGCCTCGCCTACCGCGATGGAGACCTTCGCCTCGTACAGAGCGCTCCGCCGCGGGGAATGGAGCGTGGTCGCCAGCGCGTCGCGGGCGATGCGGACCTGTGCGTCGGTCCATGTCCGGCCCGGGGCGATGTGGTGTTGCAGCAGGATGAGGCGGGCGCGCCAGGCCGGCACCGCGCCGTTCGTTTTCACGCCGATGGTGGTGATCCGATGCGGCTCACCCTCGGTCACGGCGATGTCGACGTCCACGCCGGCCGGCTCCCCGTCGGCGCCGATGCGGTCCGCGGCCACGATTCGGGCTCGCGCATCGGGCCAGCCTGTAGCGCTGTATGCGTCGTGTATGGCTGCCGCCAGGGTGGGGAGGTCCTCCGGGAACCACGAGCCGCCCTTGTTCAGTCGGATGGCCGCGAGCAGCACCCGATCTCCGAGGTGCCGGTTGCCGGTCACGTGCAGCCCTTTGATCTCGTCGGGCGGGAAGATCCGGTAGTCGACGTGCACCGCCGGGATCGGGTTGCCCTGTGCGTCGAACGCTGGCCACGGCTCGACGTCGACCTCGACCTGAACGACATGCGCCACCCGGTAGAGCATCGCGAGGTCCTGCCGGACGTCCGCTGGGCTGTAGCGGCCGTCCTGCTGCACCCGAAGCAGCGGCTCGAGGTTCTCGTCGGGGAGCCGGCCCCGGCCCGCTGAGAGCGTGCGGAGCGCGATCAGCTCGCCGGTGTACCGGGTCGGGACGGACGCCTCGGGATCGGCTGGCCCAGGGTCGGCCAGGGCGAGCGGCGTGCTCCACCGGGACGCCGCCAGCAGCAGGGTGAGGGGGAGGGGCAGCATCAATCCCCCTCCACGCGCAGCTTGAGGTCAAGCCCGTACGCGGCGCCGATCGGCAGGGTCCGGCCCTCCTGCTCGGTGGCGAGCCACGCGGCCAAGTAGAGCTTCTGGGCGATCCGCCGTTCCACGCTCAGGTACCAGTCCCGGCCGAGGTTCTGGCCGAGCGCGGTCTCCATCGTGACGTCGAACCCGTACAGTTGCTTCTGCGCGACCAGACGCAGGTCGGATGACACGGTGGGCGTGCCCCGCTCGGTCACGCCGCTCACGAGGTTCCATCGATCGACCACGAAGAAGTTCGCGCGCGAGAGCGGGGTCTGACCCAGCAGCAGATCGCTCGTCTCGACCAGCAGCGCGGTTCCGAGGCCGCCGGTGCGCTCCAGATCCTCCCGGGTGACCCCGAACAGCAAGAGCGCGTTGATGTCGGCCTGAGAGAGGTAGGGGTCGGAGGTCGTGGTGGTCCGCCAGTCCGAGAAGGGCCCGTTCACGAGGTAGGTGATCCGGTAGTCCTGCTCCTGGCTGCGGACCTCGGTGCCCAGCATGAGGTCGATGTCCGGATCGAAGGTGAATGGGTCGATATATCGTATTTCACCGCGATATATTTCGAACTCACGGTCGTTCAGGTACATGCTCCCGCCCGGATCGAGGCGGATGTCGCCGACCATGCCGGGGCGGGCGGTGTCGCCCACGATGCGAAGATCGCAGGAAGCATCGGCGTCCGCGACGTTGTTGCGTAGCTTGAGGGTGGAGCTTCCCCTCGGTGTCCGCACCGCCAGATCCATCCCGAAGTAGTTGTCGTTCGGGTCAGGGGCCGCCGCTGTCAGGTGCTCCTCCCGCAGCGAGACGACCTCTGACTCCCAGTCGACGCGATCCTTCCACTCCATCTCGGCGATTGAGATCTCCCCACCCAGCAGCAGGTCGCCGACGGGGCCGTCAAAAGCGAGGGTTGCATCCCCTCGGATGGGAGGCAGGTAGTCCAGATACTGCACTCGGGTGTCCTTGAGCCTGCCGTGCAGCGCGTAGCGCGTAGGGACCCACCCCTCGGCGTCGATCGACGACGGCTCGCCGCTGCCGGGTCGGGCGTTGCATCTCTCGTCGGTGTTGGCGGCGTCGCAGAACGTGCCGCCGCCGACGCTGGCCCGCACTTTGGTGAACGTGTAGCCCGCGGCGGTGCCGACCAGATTTGCGGACAGGTCATCGAACGTCGCCGGAAAGTACGCGGTCCGAAGGGTTGCATTTCTGAGCTTGGCCGAGACCTCGACCGGGTTCGGCGCCTGGCTGTCAATCTTCACCGTGACGTCCGCCATCCCGCGGGACTCCTCCAACCCGGGCACCACGGCGCGAAGCAGGTCGAGGTTCACCTTCCCCGACCCCTCGAACAGCACCGGGGGCAGTCCTTCCGCTTCGGCGCGGGCGTTCGGCGCGGCACGACCGGAGAACTCCACGTGCGTGCCGTCGTTGCCGATGAGCGTGACCGGCGGCACGTCGAATTCGCGGTCGTGGAGCGAGAAGGACCACGGCGCGGCGTTGTGGAGCTGGTGGTCGCGCCAACCCAGCCGCACCGAGTCGAGTGTGCCGTCGATGTCCGCCGGGGTCGGGTGGTCGCCGAGCTGGCCACGCAGGTCGAGGCTCCCGGTGAGCGTCGCGGAGATCGGGCTGCCGTCCGGCGCTCGGGGGTGGAAGAACGCGAATGGAAAGTCCAGAAACCGCGCCGTCAGGTCGTAGGGCTGCTGCCCGTGCAGCCCGATGTTCCCGCTCGCCGTTCCTGCACCCCCGAGCAGATCGGCGGTCCAGGCGAGGGTGTCGCCTCCGGCGGGGTTGGCGGTGTCAGGGTCAACGTGGGTGGTGGCGAACCGCAGCGTGGTCTCCGCGATGGGCTCACCGAACACGTGGATGTGCCGCAGCGCCACGCGGCCCCTCGGCTCCCAGTCGTACAGGGTTCCGCCGATCTGCGCGTCTACGATGACATCCCCGGTGATGCCGAGGCCCTCGGCGTGGGCCAAACGCTCGACCGTGAGACCGTCGCTCAACACCTCCATGTTCAGCACGAACCCGCGCTTCACCGAGCCGCGTGCGCGCAGGACGGCGTCGCGGGGGCGTGCTGCGGCGGGCTTTGAGCCGAGCGCTGGGGCGGGCTCCGGGAAAGACCTCGTGATTCGCAGCTCGTCGAGCCGGAGCTCGCCGTCGACCATGGTGCCGTTTGCCAGACCCGAGCTGGTGGGCTCGCCCCACAGGTTCCCGGGGCCGAGCGTAAGGTGCGACGGTCCCTCCAGTCGGTAGGGTGTGCCGGTGAGCGAAATGTCCCCGGTGACCTCGGCATCGAAATCACCGAGATCAACGAAGATTCCGGTGAGGTCCTTCGCGCGTCCCTCGGTGATCGTGAGGTCGGTGTCGATGCGCTCGTCGTGCTCGAGGTCGATCCCGAAATGGCCGATGTACCGGGTCTGTCCGATCCACGCGTCGATCTCGTCGAAGTCGAGCCGGGACAAGTCGGTGGAGAAGCGCGCTTTCAGCGTATCCGCGAGCGGGAGTCCGAAGACGACCATCCCGTTCACGGTCACGCTCCCGTCCACCCCCAGCCGGGTGATCGGCCCGCTCAGCACGCCTCGGACCCCGGCCATCCCGGCGAGACCTAGATCGTTGAGCGGGGTGAGCCAGGAGAGGTCAAGCTCCGGTAGGTCGATGTCCACGTGCAGTGGGCCGACTTCGAGGAATCCGATGTCCGCCATTATCCGGCCGTGGGTGCGCCCCGCGCGGAGATGGTGCACATCCAGGACCAAGTGGTCGCCGGTGATCACAAGGCCGCCCAGCAGAGACCCCCGCGGCACCGCCAGCATGGTGGTGTGGGGTCCCCCGATGGGTGCGTCGCCCACCTCAAGCTCGGTGACGGCGATCTCGAAGGGTCCATCCAGGCGAAACGGCGACAGAGCGCCGGTCACGTTGGCCTCGACGTCCGCCGTGAAATCGACCCACGGGGTGGGGGCAACGCTGACGTCGGACAGGATGCGAGCGAGCGAGATGTTCTCTGCCCGAATCGCCGCGGAGAGCGTGCCGTCGCCGACGTTGAGGTCCGCGTCGATCCCGAGCGTGCCTGGTCCCCAGACCATCCCTGCGTTGTCGACCAGGATGTGCGGAGCTGGCCCGCTGAGATCGAGGTGCCACGCGCCGGCGATGTCTCCTAACTTCCGGGGTAACCCGCGGTGTAGCGTCAGGTCGTTCACCGCCAGCATGCCCTCCACGGTCGGCTTGTCTGGTGTGCCGCTCAACGTTGCGTCGACGAAGACCACACCCTCGCTCCATCCGTCGGCCGGACGAGTCGTGTTGGCCGGGGGCAGGCCCGGGGTCAGGCCGGGGAGATCGAGCCGCAGCGAGAGGCCGCCGTTCAGCGCGGTCCCCAGCCACGCGTCGAGGTTCCCATCCAGCGTCGCGACCGGCGCGTTCCTCGCCTCGGTGCCAGGGGCGAACCGGAGGCGGATGTCGGGCAGCGCGACCCGGCTCGGCGTGAGGAGGATGTTTCGGAAGATCGCCGGTGACTGGTGCAGGTCGACGTCGCCGGCCGTTACGCGCACGTCGCCGAGGGTCAGGTCTGCTCGGTCATGGGCGACGGGGGTGAGGTCGATGCCGTCCACCGTCGTGCTCCAGCCTGGCCCATCGACGTGGATCCGCCCCTGCACCACCCGCAGATCTCGCCACGGAAAGCTGGCCATGGGCTCCGCGTCGTCCCCGCCGGTGGCGAGGTCGGTCGTGTTGCGGAACTCCCGCAGGCCGTCCGCGTCGAGGTGCAGGGCGAGCTGCGGCCGGACGAGGGCGAGCGTTCGCAGGACCGGGGCGCCGAAGCCAGGCAGGGGGCCGGCGGCCGGGTCCCAGCCAAGGGCGAACGTCACCGCGTCGGCATGGAAGATCGCGTCGTTTGTGGCCGGGTGCGCGATGTCGATGTCGAGCAGCGCGATCCGGGTCGGCTCGATCGATAGCCGAGCGATGGTGGCGCGCTCCCCGATCACCGCTTCGATCAGGCCCTCCAATACCCGGCAGGCGATGTCCGAGGCCCGGTCAGACCTGACCGCCACAGCCAGACCCACGATCATCATGACGGGCCAGAACAACCAGCGCAGGCGGGAACGACGGGCCACGGACAAGCCTATCTCGCCGCCCGGTGGTTCAGACCTGCAGCGTGATCAGGTTCAGCCTCCGGAGCAGGTCGAGCGCTCGCAGGGCCGCGGTGCGCTGGGGTTCTACGCCAGCCGAAAGCTCGTAGACCAGCGCCTGCACGGTCTGCCCGGACGCCAGGCGGTGCGCCCGGAGCGCCTGCGGGTCCAGACCCCACCGGTCGGCGGGCGCGTCGGTCGGTGTGCGCCTCGTCACCTTCAGGCTGGATTGGCTCGCCCACTCCCGCCCGAGCGCCTCGTCCGTCACCTGTGCGATGGCCCTCCCGAGCGCGCGCGGCACCGAGCCCGGCAGCGGGATCGTGTTCGCGCCCGGGGTCCAGTCGGCGCTCCACGCCACGTCGCTTACGGGTGGCGTCATCACCCATCGCGCGATGTGGGTCGCGACATCCTCAAGCGTCCGCTCAAGGGGGGTCCCGGCCGCCAGCGCCGCGCCGATCGCCCCGGACAAGTCGCCGGCGCGGCCGAGACCCGCCATCCCGGTCACGTCCACGATTTGCCCGCGCTTGATGCCGATGCTGGTGACGGTCTGCCCGGTGAGCACGATCGCCCCGCTGGCCTGGCGGCGTGAGGCCACGAACCACACTCCGACCGGCGGGAGCCTCGTTGAGCTTCCGCGAGCCCGCGCCAGCCAATCGGGGTGCTCGTCCTGTGCCAGAGGAAGGTGCGGGGGAAGCGACAGCATCCGAGTTTGCGGCGCCAGTGACGTTGTGCCGGTCAGGCCGCGGATCGTCCGAGCGACCGAAGCCCGATCGAAGGGCTTCTTGAGGAACGCAGCGGGACGCACTCCGCGCCGCAGCGCTTCTTCGTGGAGCTCGAAGTCAGGAACGGCGCTGGTGAGGATGACCGGAGGAGGCTTCGGCAGGAGCGCGATCCTCCGGGTCAACTCGATGCCGTCCCAACCCGGCAGGCGCACCTCGGTGATGACGAAGTCGGGAAGGGCGGCGAGCAGGAGCTGCAGCCCCTGCCGGGCGTCGGGCGCTGTCGATGGCTCGTGCCCGAGGGCGCGGAGCGTGTCTGCGAGCAGGTTCAGCGTGAACCCGTCGTCATCAACAAGAAGGAACCGGGCCATGTGCGCGAGTATATGTCAAGATTTCGCCCAGCAGCCCTTTTGCTCACAAGCTGATCGAGTACTCGCTGGATGTCGTGCTGTTCCCGGTGGCGTCCGCGCTCGTGAGCGTAAAGACGTAGGTCGACCCCGTCGTCCCTGTGAACGAGAGGCTGTGGGCGGTGGTCATCGTGGTGTTCCCGTAGCTGCCATACTCGCTGAAGTTGATGTAGGAGCTCGCGGCCTCGTTGGTGGTCCATTTGACGTAGAACTTCGTGCGCCGGGTGTACCCGCTCACCGCGGAGATGGCCGGTGCGGTGACGTCCGCGCCAGACCCGGACGACCCCGACCCGGACGACCCCGACCCGGACGACCCCGACCCGGAGTCGGATGAGCCCGAGCCGGACGAGCCCGAGCCGGACGACCCGGAGTCCGACGATCCCGACCCGCCACGCGCCTTCATGACCGCGGCGTAGGCGTTCAAGTAGCCGTGGCCGTAGGTGGTGTCGTACCCGGCGGCGCCCTTGTCCACCGCGGTCGACTGGAGGATGTTGGCCACCTCGTCGGGGTTGGTGATGCCCTGAGCGATCACCAAAGCCGCCGCAGCCGCCACGTGGGGCGCGGCCATCGAGGTGCCCTCCCAGAACGTGTAGGTCCATGCTCCGCGTTCGATGGTCTCCTGCAGGATCCCGTCGGCGTAGCCATCCCCGTTGCTGTCCGCCGCCAGATCCCCGCCTGGAGCGGTGATGTCGATCCCCGTGCCGGTGTTGGAGTAGGCGCTGTGCGCTCCGCCGACCCCTGCGGCTCCGACCGCGATCACGCCGGAGTACGCCGCTGGGTAGCTCACCTTTGACGCGTATTCATTGCCCGACGCCGCCACGATCGTGACCCCCTTCCCGTACGCGTAGGCGACCGCGCTCGACAGCGTGGAGCTGGACTGCGAGCTGCCGAGCGACATGCTGATCACCTTGGCTCCCTGATCAGTCGCCCAGGTGATCCCGTTCGCGATGCTCGAAATGTCGCCCGACCCGTCGTCGCCCATCACCTTGACCGGGAGCAGTTGGACACCGGGCGCCACGCCCGCCACACCCACGCCGTTGTTGGTGTTCTGCCCGATGGTGCCCGCGCAGAAGGTGCCGTGCCCGTTGCCATCGCTGGGGCTCGAGTCGTTGTTGTAAAAGTCGTAGCCCGCGAGCACGTTCCCGACGCCGTCCGGCCCGCCGCTCTTCAGCCCGGTGTCGAGTACGGCGACGATCACGCCCCCACCTGTGCCGTAGTCCCAGGCGCTCGGTGCCGAGATGTCGTTCAGGTTCCACTGGTAGCCGGCGTAGGGGTCGTTCACCGTGCTGGTGGTGAACGCCATGAGGTTCGGCTCTGCGAACGAGACCCGCCCGTCCTGTCCCAGCTTGTCGACCACCGACTCCACGGTCTGGCCTGCGGGAATCCGCACCCGCTGGACCCGGATGGGCGCGTTGTAGTCGGTCTCCTCGAGCCCGTTCTCGTCCTGCACGTTCATCTGGTCTACGTCGTCCCCATTCACCTGCAGCAGCACCTCGCCCTCAAGGTACGGGATGTCGCCCCCGAAAATGGGGGCGTTCTGGGCGGTGTCGCAGGCGGTGAGCAGGATGAGCGTGAACAAGGGGAGCCTCCCGGGGGGTGTGTTCGGCTGCCGAACGAGCTTCTTGCAGCAAGGATCGTGCCGTCGTAGGGGTGTGAGGAAGCTGTGAATTGCCCGCCGCTCGCACGGGACCAAGCGGGGAATTTTGGCCGACACCCCCGCGGGTGGGGTGCCGATGCCCCACTGCAGCGGGGACAGCGAGATCCTGTTGGGGCGGAAGCGCCCCGGGCCTTGCACCCGCCGCGCGTTCGGTTACAAATGGGGTGCGCGGGCGTAGCTCAGTTGGTAGAGCACGAGCTTCCCAAGCTCGGGGTCACGGGTTCGACTCCCGCCGCCCGCTCCACCCTCTTGAAGCCACCGGCACTCCCGGTGGCTTCTTGCAATTTGTGGCCCACCAACCTGCGGCGGCGCGCGCCGAAAACCGTTAGACGGGCACTGTGACTCCCGCTGCAACGTCAACGGCCGCCCTTGATGTGGCAGCGCTTCGGGCGTGCGTACGCGTCAGCGACAGCCCGGCCGAGCTGCGCGCCCACGCGCGTGACCTTTGGCCGCGGGGCACCCTGAAGCTCGCGACCGCGCACGACCCCGGTGCCGCACCGCTGCTGGTCGCTTTCCCGGAGTCGGAGCAGCAGGTGGCGGCGTGCTTGCGGTACGCCTCCGAGCGTCGCATGCCCGTGGTGCCGTGGGGGGCGGGGAGCGGCGTTTGTGGGGCTGCGGCGGGTCGGGGCGATGCGCTCGCCATCGATATCAAGGGCCTTCGCACCATCGGCCCCGTCGAGGATCGTGGAGCCTACGGCGCCGTGGACGTGGGGGCCGGTGTGCTCGGGCAGCATTTGGAGGACGCCCTGGAGGTAGGTGGCTGGGCAACGCGACATAGCCCCAGCTCGATCTGGTGCAGCACCGTGGGCGGTTGGGCGGTCGGCCGCTCCGCCGGGCAGTTCTCCTCACGCTACGGGAAGTTCGAGGACATGACCCTCGCGACCCGCGTGATCACGCCGTCCGGGGCGTTCGGCACCGGAGAGTGGTTCGACGGGTCGGGGCCCGGCTCGTCGTGGGGAGACCTCCACGAGTGGGTGCTGGGTAGTGAAGGCGCCCTGGGGGTCGTGACTCGTGTGCGGGCGCGTGTAGAGCGGGTAGCCCCGGTGCGCTGGCTTCGAGGCTACCGGTTTGACGCGGTGGAGCCCGCTTGGGCGGCGATGCGGGCCCTGTTGCAGGCTGACCTTCGGCCCTGCGCCGTGCGGCTTTACGATGCCGTCGATACGAAGCTCGCGGGGAAGGGGACGGTGGGAGCCAGCACGTCGCGGCGAGGTGCCGCGTGGCTGGCCGCGCTGCGAGAACGGGTGGAGGCCACGCCTGCGCTGCGAAAGCTCACTTTGGCGTTGCCGCTGTCCTTGCCGCGCCTCGTCAACGGGATCCTGCAAGGGGTGTCTGGCGGATGCGTGCTCATCGTCGGCTTCGAGGGCGAGGCGGGGGAGGTCGCCGCTACGTCGGAGACTGGCCATGCCATCGTTCTGGCGGCGGGCGCTGTGGACCTCGGAGCAGCGCCGGGAGAACACTGGTACGCGCATCGCCACGAGGTGTCCTACAAGCTGGCCCCCGTCTACTCCCACGGGGGGTTTGCGGACACGATGGAGGTCGCGGCGCTGTGGTCGAGGCTCCCCGCCCTTTACGCCGCGGTGCGCTCCGCGCTCGGTCGGCACGGTGTGGTCATGGCGCACTTCAGCCACGTCTACCGCGAGGGCTGCAGCATCTACTTCACCTTCGCGGGCCGCGGGTCGCTGGACGTCTACGACGCAGCGTGGGCCGACGCGCTGGTGGCGGCCGCTTCGGTCGGCGGGACGGTGGCCCACCACCACGGGGTCGGCCAACTCAAGCAGGCTGCGGCGGCGCGCGAGCTCGCCGGCATCGCTCCGATGTTTCACGCGATCCGCGCGACGCTGGACCCGGACGGGATCCTGAACCCGGGGCGCTTGTTCCCCGCCATCGATCCCGGACCGGAGCCATCGAGGCCCGCCCTCGACATCGACGCCGTCAGCCGGATCGCTACCCTTCCCGCACAAGAACCGGCGGCCGAGCGCGACGCCCGGCTCGCGGCCCTCGGCTGGCGCTTGCGTCACCCCGTGCTGGGGCCGCTCTCGTCGAGCCTCACCCGGGTCGCCCCAGACGACACCCGCGTTGTAGGGGCGTCCGCGATCCTCGAGGGCCGCCGGGTTGTCCTTCTGCCGGTGCCGAGAAGCTCCGCGGGGCCGGACGCGCGGCGGGTGTTGCCTGCGGCGGCCTACGAGACGCTCACCGTTCCCATCGCCCCCCTGGGGGCCGGGTGACCGCTCAAGACTACGCCATGTGCACGTTCTGCCCTCGTCTGTGTCGGCACGTGTGCCCGACCGCGGTGGCCACATCCATGGAGTCGGCTACCGCGACCTCGATGATGGCAGCGGCTTGGCTGGCTCTGGAGACAGGTGTCGCCGTCGATTCTCAGGCTCTGTCGCTGTGTCTCGGCTGCGGCGCCTGCACCCGCCACTGCAAACACCATGTTCCCGTGGCGGACCTCGTCGACGCGGCTGCGGGGCGTTCGGTCCCGGTTCGGCCCGACGCGGCGCTGCCGCCGCTCGGCGGACCGGGCGCTGACCCCGGGCGGTTCACGACCTGCTTTGAAGGCGGCATCGGGGCTCCGCACCAGCTGGCGTGCTGCGGGCGTCGAGATGGGTTTGCCCTGCGGGAGCCCGCTGCTGCGGCCGCGGTGGCGCACGAGAACGTTCGGCTGCTCGCAGGTCGCGGTGTTCGCTGCGGGGATAAGGAGTGTGCGGCGTGGCTCATCGAGCACGGCGCCAACGTGGAATTCGACGAGGCTGCGCGCATCGCAGCAAAGGGGCTGGCATGAGTGACCATGGCGCGAGGAACGAAGGCGAGCGCATCACGGTGATCGCCAACCCACGCGCGGGCGGGGGGCGCGCCGGTGCGGATCGCCCCGGCATCGAAGCGGCGGTCAGCCGCGCGTTCGCGCAGGGGCGGGTCATCTGGACCGAGCACGCCGGGCACGCCACCACCATCGCGCGCGGCATCGCCGAGGGCGGTGAGCCGGACATCATCGCGGCGCTGGGAGGCGATGGGACCTGCCACGAGGTGGTGAACGGCCTGTTCGTGAATGGGGTGCCGGTGAATCGGCGGGCGATCTTCACGGTGATCCCCTTCGGCACCGGGGGTGATCTGGTGCGGAGCCTCGAGATCAAGAAGAACCTTCAAGACGCCCTATGGACGGCGAGCACCGGGATCACGCTGCCGGTGGATGTCATCAAGCTGACCTTCCCCGTGGCTCCGGGCGTCCCTGCCGCCGTGCCGCGAGTGGAGATGTGCATCAACGTGGCGGGGTTCGGCATCAACGCCATGGTCTGTCAGCTCGTCAACGGCTCGTCCAAGCGGTTCGGGGGCATGATCTCATTCCTTGGTGCGATCTTCACGTCGCTTGGTCGGTACGAAGCTCGCGTGGTGGATTGGCGCTGGGATGGCCCGGACGGCTCCGGGGGCGCCTCCGTCGAGACGCTCGCCGGGTTCGCGGCCAACGGGCGCTACTGCGGCGCGGGGCTGCATGTCGGTAAGGGTGGGTCGATGGCCGATGGCTACCTTGACCTGTCGATCATCCCGAAGCTGAGCATGGCGGCGGCGCTGCTCCACCTGCCGAAGCTCTACGCGGGCGAGTTCGCCTCGGTCCCCGGGGTGATCCGCGTGCGGGCCTCGCGCATCGAGGTCGACCGCAGCATCGCGATCGAGACCGATGGTGAGGCCATTGGGGACACGCCGGTGACGCTCGAAGTAATTCCCAAGGCCCTGATGTGCCGCGGCGGCTGGCTCCGGCCTACGATCTGAGGCCGCGGCGGTTCTCTAAGTCGCCAGCTTTACCACGGTGCACCGTGTCAAACCGTGGCACCGACAGCCACGGCATGCGGGAATCCGCATGTCGCCTGCTTCGTCGTGGGCGGTGGCGTGACTTTTGTTTTTTTCGATTTTTACGTTTTTGTATTGAAACTCGGAAAACCACAAAAACCGGCGTTTTCACGTTGGCACCGGCGCGCACTTCTGTTAGGGTGAAAACGTCCTAAGAGAAGGTGTCTCTTGTCTTTCCATCCCAAGACTTTAGAATATGATTATAAGGATGAAAATCAAGGTGCACTCTCCCGGCTTGGACTTTTTCGATAGTTTTGATATTCAACCCACCAGGAGCCTACCATGAACAAAGCAGACCTCACCGAGCAGCTCGCCCAGAAGGCCCAGATCGCCAAGATCAAGGCCGCACAGCACGTCAACATCATCATGGACACCATTCAGGAGGCCCTCACCAAGGGCGACAAGGTGACCATCTCCGATTTCGGCACCTTCACCGTGTCGCAGCGCCGCCAGTTCAAGGGCCACAACCCCAAGAACGGCAAGGAGATCCAGGTCCCCTCACGCCGCATCCCGGTCTTCCGTGCGGGCAAGGGCCTCAAGGAAGCTCTGAACACGTGAGCGTTGGGGCGGCTGCCCCGACCGCGGTGCCCCCGTCCGGTGCGAGCCGGAGGGGGGTTTCTGCATTTGAGGGTCAGCTTACCGGTTCCAACCCTTCATCCGGTCCATGAACGTCCGCCGCCTTGACAGGGCGGGGTTCCCCGGGCACCTTGCGTCGTCGGCACGTCTCGTGGCCGTCGGGCTCCCCGTCCCCCGGGGTACCGAGAAGGGTCCAAGACCCACGGAACTGGCCGGGCGCGGTGCAGTTCGGAGTTTTGAATGCAGCTGCATGAAGCCCCCAGTCCTCCGGCCCGCCCCGTCGTGCGATTCGCGGCCGAGGCACGGTTACCCTCCCGCTATGGGGACTTTCGTGTGCTGGCGTTCGAGTGCCAAGACGATGGTCTGGACTACGGGGTCATGGCCCGGGGCGACCTGGAGGGCGCTGAGAACGTGCCTGTGAGGCTGCACTCCGAGTGCTTCACCGGCGACGTGATGGGTAGCTTGAAGTGTGACTGCAGGGACCAACTGGAGGCCGCGCTGACCTGTGTGGGTAAGGCGGAGAGGGGGGCGGTGCTCTACTTGCCGCAAGAGGGGAGAGGCATCGGCCTCGCCAACAAGATCCGGGCCTATGCCCTGCAGGACAAGGGCCTCGACACGGTCGAGGCGAACCTCGCGCTCGGATTTCCGGACGACCTCCGACGCTATGACGTCGCAGCCGAGATCCTCCGTCAGCTCGGGATCCGCTCGGTCGCTTTGCTGACCAACAACCCGACCAAGCTCCTTGGTGTGGCGAGGGCGGGCATCCCCGTCGCGTCGCACATCCCGCTGCACACGGAGCCGAACGCGCACAACGCGTTCTACCTCGACACCAAGAAGAAGAAGAGCGGGCACCGGCTCTGATGCCGAGGGTCGAGTCCGCCGCGGCGCAGCATGGCGCGCGTGCTCTGTGGTTCGCGGGGGTGGGAGGTGGCGTGCTTGGGGGGTCGGCGGCCGGGGTGCTGGAGGCGATGTGGGTCCTGACCAGCACGGCTCCGTCCGAGTACCAGGCCGTGTTGTACGGGGCGCTGATCTACGGTTTTGTGGGGCTCGGGGCTGGCGTGGGTCTGGGTGGGGTGGCGGTGTTGGCGTCCAGCCTGGTTCGAGTCTCACCGGCCTTCGTCTGGTGCGGCAGCTTCTTCGGTGCATGGGGCGGGCTTGGCTTCTTCATCCTGCGGTACCTGCTCAACAAGGAGGCCTACGGAGAGGGGGGGGTGCCGATCGAGGCGGAGCTGGGCGTCGTCGCGTCGCTGCTCGCGGCTTCCGCGGTCGGGGTGTGGTTCGGTCACAACCTGCTCACCAAGACACCGTTGAGGCCTTTGGCGCGCGCCAAGGGCAGCGCCGCGCTCTGGTGCGGCGGCATGGGCCTCGCGGTGATGGTCGCCGTCGCCCCGGCGCCCGCCGCGGTCGGTCTGGAGGTCCCGTCGCACCCCCAGGACGGGACGGGGACGCGACCGAACGTCGTCTTCATCCTGATCGACGCGCTGCGCTACGACGCGCTGGGCGTCAACACGATCGGCACCCACACAGGCAGCGGTACAATCCCGGGGCCCAGCGATTCGCCGAACCTGGACGCGTTCGCCGCCGATGGGATCGTCTTCGAGCAGAACATCGTCTCTGCTCCCTGGACGCGGGCCTCCGTCGCCAGCCTGTTCACCGGCGTCCCAGCGTCCACCCATGGATGTGCCGGCAAGAGCGACGTCCTGCGGCAGGATGTCGTCACCCTCGCTGAAGCGCTCGCCGGCGCAAATTACGCGACCGGGGGGTTTCCGAACAACCCCAACGTCACGGGAGCGCTCGGGTTCGCCCAGGGGTTTGACTGGTATTTCTATGCCCCGCGCTACCCGCTCGGCGCCACCGGCTCCTCCTACGCGCTTTCGTTCTACAGCGTCGCGCGAAAGGCCTATGCGCGCCTCCAGCCAAGCAAGCGGGTCGACGAGCATTACAGCCCATCTGAGGTGCAGCTGCAGCGGGCCCACTCCTGGATCGGGGCTCAGCGGCGTGACCGCTGGTTCAGCTACGTGCACCTCATGGAGCCGCACGATCCCTACTTCGTCCATCCGTACAACGGAGACGCCATCGCCCGCGCCGCCGACCCCGGGCCTGCCGCCGAGCGGGCCGAGGAGCTGCGCGCGACGTACCAGGGCGAGGTGCGTCACATGGACGAGGAGCTTGGCCGGTTCTTTGCTCGGCTCAAGCAGGATGGACAATACGACTCCGCGCTGATCGTGGTGACGTCCGATCACGGGGAGGAGTTCTTTGAGCACGGCGGCTGGTGGCATGGCGCCACGCTCTTCGACGAGCAGGTCCACGTTCCGCTGCTGGTGAAGCTCCCCCGGAATGACCGGGCCGGCACACGCGTGCCGTGGCAGACCCGGGCGATCGACATCCCGGCCACCATCCTTGACGTCTCCGGGGTTCCGGTACCGGCTGACTGGCTTGGTGAGACGCTGTTCAGCGACGACTTCGATCAGCAGCTTTTGGTGACCCTGCCGCCTCCGGTGGAGCCCGGAGACCCGGTGCTCCCGTGGACCCGCCCCACTTGGGGGCAGCTTCCGGCGAGCCGGGCGGCGCTGTCCGAGCTGGACTTTGACGGAGTGGTGCTCCAGAGCCTGAGGGCAGAGGGGAAGAAGCTGGTCGAGGCTCCCCGGTCGGGCGGACGGAGCCATCCCCCCGAGGCGGTGTACGATCTGGAGAGGGACCCCGGAGAACAAACGCCGATGCTCGACCATCCCGCCGCCGATGGCCTTCGCGTCCGCTTGCTCGCCACTGTCGGGGACCGTGGCGCAGGCTTGACGCCCGTCGACCCGTCGACGTATCGACGCGGACTCGGCCTGCTGGGGTACCCGGAGGAGGTTCCGTGAGCGCGCGGGCGCTGCTCATCGGTCTGGATGGTGCGACGTGGGATGTGATCGAGCCGCTCCGTGAGGCGCTGCCCAACCTGTGGCGGCTTCGGTCCGAGGGTACATGGGCGCGGCTGAACAGCACCACGCCGCCGATGACCTTGCCGGCGTGGTCGTCCATCCTCACCGGTTGTCGACCAGAGACGCATGGCATCGTGGATTTTGTGCGCCGTGAGCACGGGTCCTACTCGCTCTCCTTCCTGAACGCCGAGCATCGACGGGTGCCGACCGTCCACCGCATCCTGTCGGGGGCGGGGCACCGGGTGGCGAGCGTCGCGGTGCCGACCACGTTTCCTCCGGAGTCTCTGAACGGCCTGGTCATCGCCGGGTTTGACAGCCCGGTGGCCACCGCTGCCTCGCGCGGCCATTGCGCGCCCGAGTCCGAGTGGGGGCCGATCCGTGCCCGGTTTGGTGGCCTACGCTTCGCCGACTTCCAGGAGGGCAAGCTCGGCGCGGGCTGGCACCGTCACGCACGCGCCAGCCTGCTGCGCGAGATTGGCCGGAAGGAGGCGCTGTGCATGCACCTGCTCGAGCGGGAGGACTGGGAGCTCTTCATGGTGGTGTTTGGCGAGAGCGACACGGTCGGCCACCACTTCTGGATGCTCCACGACGCGGCGTCGCCCCGATACGCTGCGGCCCTGTCGTTGGCGGACTACCCTTTGGTCAGGGACACCCTCGTCCGCGTCTACTCGCGTCTGGACGGGGTGGTGGGCCGACTTCAGGAGCGAGCCACCATCACTGGCATCGTGAGCGACCACGGCTTTGGCGGGGCCAACGACATGGCGCTGTATGTCAATCGGTTCCTTGAGGCCGAGGGCTGGCTTCGCTTCGCGAGCGGATCCCGGGAGAGCCGGCTCGGGGACACGTTGCGCCGCCGGGCCCTGTCGGTTCGCGGCGTGGAGCACGTCGTGCGGCGCGCGCCGTCGGCCTGGTTGGGCCGCGCGGAGACGCTCACCCGGTACGGGGCCATCGACTTTCACAGCACCCGCGCATGGTCCGACGAGATGAATTATGCGGCGACCGTTCACCTCAACGTGAAGGGGCGGGACCCCAACGGAACGATCGAGAACGTTCCGCTGGCGGTGGAGGCCCTGTCCGCGGCGCTGCGCTCGTGGACCGTGGAGGGCTCTCACGTGGTGGCCGACGTGGTCGTCAACCCCGCCGCCCGGCATGGCGCCGCCGACCTGACCTTGCAGTTGGCGACGCCTGGCGGCTACTCCTACACGTTGCTCCCCAGCGTCCGGGTGCCGGCCGGCACGACGTGGCGGCGGCTCGACCGGGCCGAGCAGATCGGCGGCAAGGGGCTTGGTACGAACGGCGCCCACCGGCAGCAGGGCATCATGGCCTTTCGCGGCCCAGGTTTTCCGTCGGGTGAGGTGGTCGCGGGGGTGGAGGATGTCGCCCCCACCTTGCTCGCCGCGCTCGGCCATGCGGTGCCGGCCCACATGGAGGGGCGTGTGCTGACCGGCGGGGCCGACGGCGCCCTGAGGACGGCGGATGGGGCTGGCCAGAGCACGATAGGCCGGGTGGCGCATCCCCAACGGAGCGCGTTGGCGGACGGGAGGGCGCTGGAGCGACGCCTGCAGTCGCTCGGCTATTTATAGGCGTCAGCGGTCGGACTTCTTCTCCTCGAGCGCGCCTTCCTCCTGCAGCTTGTCGTAGATGTCGCGCTTGGGCGCGGCGAACCGGGTCGGAGCGTCCGAGGAGGTGTCGGCGAGGTTTGAGACGATCTTCTCGCCGTACTTCGACATGAACTTGTCCTTGAGACCCTTGACGATTTTGCTGGCGAGACCCATCCGCGCTCCAGAGCACGACAGGACTCTACCGCATCTCGTTCCTTCTCGCGCTCCGCCGTTCGACGATCCCCCCGACTAATGCGCCGCATTTGCGGGGCTGGTATCGATTCCGCCCGATCCACGTCGAATCTATGGCCGATCCGCCGGCCAGAGCTACGCGTGACCGGTCGGGCGTGGTTGGCGCCTCGATCATCCGCAGCGAGCCTGCCCCCGAGGACGAAACGGTCTTTCCCGCCTCGCCGCTGGTCCGGCACCTCCGCCCCCTCCGAGCCTAGGGGCGCGAAGGCCGCGTTACAGCGGGGCCATGCTGCTCTGCCTCACTTCGATGGTCTCGCTTGCCCTTGCGGGGGCCCCCGCGTTCTACGATCCGGGCGCAGTGGGCCTGAAAAGCGCGAAGTTCGGCGTGGCCTCCGAGGCGGTCGGCCCGCAGTTCGAGCTCGCCGAGAAGCAGGTGTCGAGGCTCGGCGCCGCCGCCGAAT
>SHYV01000028.1 GCA_009692605.1 Myxococcales bacterium | reverse complement strand
CCGACTTTCGAGCTTCGAAAGTCGGTTCTCGATGTTCGACTACCGAAATTCGACTTCCGATCTGGCGACGTTCGACGCTCGACGCTCGACTCCGCCTCCCTTGCTCCCCGCCGCCGGTTGGCTCCAGCGCGGCCCCCGCAGGGGGAGGGTCGCACCTTCGCGATCAACTGCAGCGCGCCGCCGATTCGGTCGTGCTCAACATCGCCGAGGGGCGCGCCCACTTCCGCATCCCAGCGGGCTCGGCCGCCGAGCGCGGCGCGGCGCTCGACCTGATCGGGTCGCCGGAGGCCCAGGCTGAGCAGCCCAAGCTCCGCAGGGTCGGCGCGATGCTCCGCCCGCCATTCCCAGAATTCCTCGTACCGCCGGCTGACGCGACAGCACCGCAGTGATGCGATGGCGTTTGCACCGAGCAGCGGTCGATCTCGACGCAGCGCTCGGCCGACCACCTCTTCCCGGCTTCCGACTTGGGACCGAAGACCTCGTTCGCCACGACCCGGAGGTGCTCCTTGGCGTGGAACTTGTCCAGGATCTGGATTGCATCGTCGAAGAATTCGGCGACGATGTTCCAGAGTCAGGGCGCACCATCGCCGATGGCCACCTTGCGAACAGCTTGGTCGTAACCTCGCCGCACCGCCTCTCGATGGACACGCTTGGTGAACGGCGCGAGGTCCTTCGCCAGGTCCTTGGTCTCGGCGCTCTCGATCGCGGCCGTGTACGTGATGGACCCCTCGTCGCCCATGCCGCGCCGACGCATCCGTGGCGCACGCACAGGGAGGCTTGCCGCATTTCTGAAAGCGAATGCCCACGGAGCCTCTACGCATCGGCAGGAGCGGCGAGACCTGGCTGAGGACGGCACTGAGCTCGGGGGGAAGGGCGGCGGCGGCGGGCATGGAAATCTCTCACGGCTATTATAGCCGTGATAAAGGCGACGCGCCACAGCGGCTGAAATCGCGGTTTCACGAACCCGGCGTGCGCCCGGCGCCAAGCGAGTACTTGACTCGTTGAGAGCAGCGCTGTTCGGGCCAGTCGGGTGCTCGGGCCAGTCGGCTGTTCGGCGGTCAACCCTTCGCGTGTTATTTCAACATGAGTCTTGACACGTCATCAGCGAGCACGTAGCCTTATGGTCTCAGGAGGCTTTCCCATGGAACGCGCCGAACGCCGGATGGAGATCTTTCAATACCGCCGCCACGCGATGTTCGATCCCAAGCATATCTATATTGAAGCGGCACTTCGTGGCAAGACTGCACGCAAGGTCCGCAACCAACTGCGCCGGCTTGAGCCCGTCGCGCTGTTGACGCCGCGCTGGACCTCGCCGCAGGCTTTCCTGGAAGAAATCGCCCTCGATCTGGCCGTTGGCGAACCCCCGATGGGCTGCCGCACGATCTCCTTCCGCCCGATGATGGCCCGAAGCACGCCCGAGGCTTGGAACTTCATCCTCCGTGTGCTCTCCGAGCTCGGCGGGCGGGTGATGGCGGGGGTGCCCATGGCGATTACCCGGCGCGGCTTCCACATCGCTGCGGCCTCGCTCCTCGACCGCGCGCACGAAAACACCCCGCAGCCCATGGCGCTGCTCGCGCATGGAGCGCACCACCTGCCGGTGGAGGTGATGAACGATCTCACCGAGGTCTGGGGGTCCTACGGCGACCGCATGCGCGCCGACCGCCGCATGGTGGTGCTTCTGGCCGGTGCGGTGGCTACGCCGGCGCTCGACGTTGGCAACGCCGCCCGCATTGATCTATCCGACTTTGGAGAGGCCGAGGCTGCCGCGACGTTCCTCCGCCATCTGGGTGTCATGCCGTTCCCCGTCCTGCAGCGGGTCAGCCGGTTCACTGGCGGTGTGCCGGGTCTCGTGGACGCGCTCTGCGCCGGTGCGGCTCAGCGCGGGCCGGTCGCCTTGCACAGCGGGGACCTCTTCCGGCTCATGGGCCCGCTGGCGAAGGACCTCCGCGCCGCCGTCTCCACCGCGATGCACTCCCCCCACCACGCCGAGCGCATCCTTGACCTTGCCGATGGCGACGCGCGGGTGTTGAACCCTGACCTGGACGATCGCCTCCTGCTGGCGGGCCTCATCCGCCGCACCCGGGTGACCGGGCTTCCGCATGTGGAGCTCAGAGCGCCAGCGTTGGCGGCTGCTTTTTAAGCTGTGAGGCACGCTCCAGCCCTGTTCGGCGCCGCCGCGTTCCTCGCCGGCCTCGCCGCTGCCCGCGTGCTTGGCGCCCCGGCGCGTGCGCGAGCATCCGTCGTGGTTCCCCATGCTCCGGCTGACCTGCGCTGCGTTGACGTGGCGGACCCAACCGCGTTCGTAGAGGACTGTCCCGAGACCCGTGACGCGGCAGCCGCGTGCGACCTCGGTCTGGCCGCCGTCCGTCTGGCAACCGAAGGCCGCCCCACCACCCACATGCCGTTCCCCGACGTCCCCGAGGGCGAGCAGGCCGGGCCGTGGACAGACCGGCTCGCCGAGGCGCTCATCGCCTGCGCGATCCCCGCGACATTTGAGGTTTCGGACTGCGACGAGTACCCGTGCGCGGCCGCCTTGCGGGTCGATCCCCCAGAGCAGGCGCGGCTGGGGGAAGCGTGGAGCGCCTGCCCGGGCCTCGCCGGATTGGAGGTCGAGTCCATCGAGGTCCATTGTCCCGATGGGTCGACGGAGGTGGCCCATGTGGTGATGAGCACGGCCGACGAGGTCTGGGCCCGGGCGGTTCAGGTCAACGGGGCGCTGCCGCCCAATCCCGGCGTAGCTGCCCTGCTGGGGTGGGCTCGGCGGGCAGAGTCGGTGACGCAGATGTGGGAGTGCAACGTTCATGGTCGGTGACCGGTGAGCGAGGCGAAGGCTGGCCCTGTGGGTGTGTTTGGCGCAGTCGCGCTGTGGGGCGCGGCGGGGCTGCTGCTCGGCGTCGCCGTCGGCCTCGGCATCCCGTTCCGGCATCAGATCGCGGTGCCTGCCATCGTGGCCGCTGCCTCGCCCCCGGATCGGGTGCCCCGGGTGGTGTGCACGCGCCGCCCCCGCAGCGCGGAGTTGGTCGCGAGCGCGGACTGCGACGAGATGCAGACCCGCCTCGATTGGTGCAACGCTCGGGTAAACGCTGCGACACGGACGAGGGCGACCACCGCCCCCCCGGAGGCCATCGGTATCGACGATCCGGCCGACTGGGATCGCCGCCTGCGCCGTCTGCTCGCGGCGTGCGGGTTCGCCGGCAGCGTGCGGAACACCGATTGCTCCGAGTATCCCTGCGTCACCGCCGTGCGCTTCGATGGCGACGAGGCGGGGTTCCTCAACGGGGACGACGAGTGCCCGGCCCGCCAAGGGGTGACCGGGGCCGAGTCGCTCCACATCGTCCCGGTCACCGTCGCCTGTGGTGACGGTCGTGCCGACACGCTGTGGATGGTCGGGATCGCCGATGAGGCGGTGATGACCACGCTCTATCCGAGGGCGAGCCGCGGATTCCTGCCCGCCGTGGAGGTGGTGCTGCTCGGGGCGCGACGCGCGGAGGCGCTGGCGGCGGGTTGGGCGTGCCCGGGCGAGTCGGCGACCGGCGGCTGATCCTGGACCGGCGGGCCCGCGGGCGCTTTCGGGTTACCGCCCGGGACCGGGAAGAAGCACCCATGCCCTCCGTCTACATCAAGACCTTCGGCTGCCAGATGAACGACTACGACAGCGGCAAGATGCGGGCGCAGCTCGCTGCCGACGGGTTCATCGCAGCGGACGAACCCGGAGACGCCGACCTCGTCATCGTTAATACCTGCTCGATCCGTGACAAGCCCGAGCAGAAGCTGCACAGCTTCCTCGGGACCGTGCTGCCTCAGAAAAAGGTCCGACCGGTGACGGTCGCGATCGCCGGCTGTGTCGCGCAGATGGCCGGCAAGGAGCTCTATAAGAAGTACCCGTCGGTTGACATGGTGTTCGGACCGGACGCGGTGCACCGGATCCGCGAAATGGTGGAGGAGTCCAAGGTCCGCCGCGTGCTGGACGTCGACTTTTTCGGGGAGGACACCTACCCGTTCCCGACCGACGTGGACCCGGGGGACGGCGGAGGCAGCGTCGCCGGATTTGTCACCATCCAGAAGGGCTGTGACAACAAGTGCACATTCTGCGTCGTACCGAGCACGCGGGGCGTTGAGGTGAGCCGTCCCGCCGTTGAGATTGTGGACGAGGTCCAACGGCTCTGCGACCGCGGCGTGACCGAGATCACCCTGATCGGGCAGAACGTGAACTCGTACGGGCTGAAGCTGGGCGCACCCGGCCTGGTCGGTGAGCGGGCGACGCAGCCCCAACCCGCGTTCGCCGAGCTGCTTCGCAGGGTCCACGAGGTGGAGGGGCTGGAGCTGCTCCGGTATACGACATCCCACCCGCGCGACATGGGGGATGACGTCATCGCCTGCTACCGCGATCTACCAAAGCTGGCCGACCACCTGCACCTTCCGGTACAGTCGGGGGCCGACCGGGTCCTGCGGCGGATGAAGCGATTCTACACGCGCGAGGTGTACCTCGACGTTGTCGCCCGGCTGAGGGCCGCCCGCCCGTCGCTGGTGCTCACCACCGACGTGATCGTCGGTTTTCCGGGCGAGTCCGACGCCGACTTTGAGGAGACGGTGACGCTGCTGGAGGCCGTGCGGTTTCAAGGCTCGTTCAGCTTTATCTTCTCGCCCCGGCCGGGCACCTCCGCGCTTCGGCTGATGGACGACGCCATTCCCGCGGGTGTCGCCAGCGCGCGCCTGACCCGGTTCCAGGCCGTGCAGCGCACCATTCAGCTCGAAGAGCACCGCGGCATGGTGGGTCGGACGGTGCCGGTGCTCGTAGACGGGCCGTCCGCGCATGACGAAGGCGTGGCCTGCGGCCGTACGTCCAGCTTCAAGACGGTCAATTTTCCGGCCTCGGATGACGTGATCCGCGGTTCCTGGGTGAACGTGGTCATCGGGGTGGCCTACGCCAATACCTTGCGGGGTACGGTGATCTGAGCCGGCAGACGCTGCGAGCGATTCCGCCCGGCGTTCAGTTTCGGATTACGCGGGCAGGATTCTAACTTTCACGCTCAACAAGACCCCCGTCACGGTCGACATCGATCCGGACACGCCCCTCCTCTGGGTCCTGCGTGAGCAGCTTGGCCTTTGCGGCACCAAGTTCGGGTGTGGCGTAGGGCAGTGCGGTGCGTGCACCGTGCACCTCGACGGCCAGCCGACGCGCTCCTGCATCACCGTCGTAGCCGGAGTGGAGGGGAAGGCGGTCACCACCATCGAGGGCCTCTCTCATCCGGTACAAGCGGCGTGGCGAACCGAGCAGGTGCCCCAGTGCGGCTATTGCCAGAGCGGGCAGCTGATGGTTGCCGCCGCCCTGATCGACGCGCACCCCGAGCTAAACGCCGGCGCGACCGAGCAGGAGCTGGACGCTGCGATCGACGCTGGCATGACCAACCTGTGCCGGTGCGCGACCTACTTCCGGATCAGCAAGGCGATGAAGCGAGTGGCCCGCGCCCAGCCCGTGCCCATCCCCCCGCCGGTAGTTGAGGTTCCAGCACCGGAGCCCGCCCCTCCCACCCCTCCGAAGGGCCCCGGGAGCCGCCGATGATCCTCAACCTCTCTCGCCGCGAAGCGCTCAAGTCCGCTGGGGGCCTGATCCTTGGGGTCGCGTTCCCGATCTCGCCGGAGTTCCTTCATTACGGTCCCGAGAGCGATGCCTCGACCGACTGGCTCGGGCCGTATGTCCGCATCGATCCGCAGGGCGTCATCACCCTGCGCGTGCCGGCCTCGGAGATGGGACAGGGCGTGCACACCGCGCTGCCGATGATCCTCGCGGAGGAGCTCGACATCCCGCTCGACGGCGTGCGCGTGGAGATGGCCCCGAACAGCAAGGCGTACGGCCACCCATCGCAGCTCGGTTCGCAGCAGGTCACCGTGGGGAGCGGCAGCCTGCGCGGCTGGTGGGCGCCGATGGCGCTGGCGGGGGCGACAGCGCGGGCCATGCTCGTCGGGGCCGCCGCGAAGCGATGGGGCGTCACGCCAGAGGAGTGCCAGACCGCGGGCGGTGCGGTGATCAGCGGCTCAAATCGTGCGACCTACGGCGAGCTTGCGGTGGAAGCCGCAGCGATGCCCGTGGGCAAGGCTACCCCGAAGAGCCGTGGGGACTGGCGGCTCATCGGCACTGAGCCGGAGCGGGTGGACGTGCCCTCGAAGATCGACGGCTCGGCGGTGTTCGGCGTGGACGTGATGGCTGGGGCCCCGGCGGGCACCGTGCTCTCTGCCACGGTGCTCCACAGCCCCATCTTCGGCGCGAGCCTGGTGAGCGTAGACGACGCCGAGGCGCGGAAGTTGCCCGGCGTTCTGGATGTGCTGACCTTCAAGGCGAAGGGCCGGACGCAGGACTTCATCGCCATCGTGGCCGACACCTTCTGGCACGCTCGGGTGGCTGCCGCCTCGGTGGTCGCGAAGTGGGAGGGGGGGCGACCCGATCTCGACGACGCCGCGATCTCGAAGGCCATACACGCAGGCCTGGACGCGAAGGCGCACTACAAGAAAAAGGAGGGGGATGCGGCGGGCGCGATCGCCGGCGCCGGGACTCTGGTTGAGGCCGTCTACGAGGTGCCCTACCTGCACCACGCGACGATGGAGCCGCTGTGCGCCACCGCGAGGGTGACCGCGGACCGGGTGGAGATCTGGGCGCCCAGCCAGTCCCAGACGCTGACCGAGGGGGCGGTCGCCGATGCGTTGGGGGTGCCGAAGGCCTCGGTGAGGCTGCACACCACGCTGCTGGGCGGTGGGCTCGGGCGGAAGTCGGAGGTGGACTTCGTGGTCGAGGCGGCGCGGATCGCCGAGCACTACGACAAGCCGGTGAAGGTGATTTGGACCCGAGAGGAGGACTTTACGCACGGCTACTATCGGCCAGCGTTCGCCGCGAAGATGCGCGCTGGCGTTTCCCGCGTAGGGGACACCGCTCCGGGCACGGTGACCGGGCTGTCGGTCCGCCTGTCGGGTCCGAACATCCTCACCCGGTTCGTGTCCGACGTGATCGGCAACCTCATCCGTGGCTCGTTCGTGGGTGAGAACTTCCACGAAAATCCCTACCACATCCCCGATCAACGTCTGGAGTACCACCAGGTCGAGCTGCCGATCCCGACTGGGTTCTGGCGTTCAGTGAGCGCCAGTCACAACGGCTACTTCCGCGAGTGCTTTCTGGACGAGATCGCGCATGCTGCCGGCGTTGATCCTGTCAAGTTCCGTCTGGACCTGCTGGTCCATTCGCCTCGGCACCGCGCCGTGGTGGAACGGGCGGCGGCCATGGCCCGGTGGGACGCCGCCAAGGCGGAAGGGCGCCACCTCGGCATCGCGGTGGTCGAGAGCTTCGGGTCGATCGTGGCGCAGGTGGCCGAGGTCCGGGTCGTGCCGGGGGCGGCCAGTACAGCAGCCAGTACAGCGGGCAGTACCGGGGGTAGCCTGCACGTGGACAAGGTGTGGATCGCGTTCGATTGCGGACGCTGCATCCACCCGGGCATCATCCGCGCCCAGGCCGAGGGATCGATGGGGATGGGCCTGAGCGCTGCGTTTGGCGAGGTGATGTCGTTCTCGGGTGGGGCGGCGATCACGCCCAACTTCTATGCCTACCCGGTGCTGACGCTCGCCCAGATGCCGGCGGTGGAGGTCGAGGTGCTCGAAGGCGCGCCCGATGAGCCCGGCGGGGTCGGAGAGCCTGCTTTGCCCCCGATCGCGCCGGCGGTCTGCAACGCGATCTTCGCGGCCACAGGAGCGCGGATTCGGAAGTTGCCGATCGCGCTCTCCGGGCTGGGCGTCTGAACCCGATTCGCGCTCTCTCCGCTCTCGAACAAGCAAACGCCGATTTCCTACGCGGCTACGTAGCTGACTTTGCGATGATCGAGCCGACCGCGACCGGGCTCGGCAAGTCCATCTTGGACGCGACCGCGCTGGTACGAAACTACCTCGTCGCCGTCGGCGTGCACGACTACGCCGTCCAGACGCAGGGGCAAAGCGCCAAGGTGCAGGTTGCCGGTCGCCTCCTTTCACCGACCTTGGAGCAGGCGGCGGTCGTGTCGCTCTACCGTCCGGAGACGAAGCAGGGGGACCCGCGGCTCTGGATCACCGGACTTCAGCGGCTCGCGCAGCCCCTCGACGCCCTCGCCGTCTTCCACTTCCAGAACGCCCTTTACGTCGTCAACCTCACTCGACAGGACTGGGCGTCACTCACGCCGGACGACGTGCACCGCGCCCGGCCGGACCTCGACGTGCTTCGGACGGTCATGGCTTCCCGACAGGCGCCGAGCACCGGGCTCCTCGCGAGGCTTCGGAAGCTGGCCGAGGGCTGGCTGCCCTCGATCGGCACCCACGACACGGCGGTGGGCCGAACCGTGGAGTGGGGCCTGGGGATCCCCATGAACGCGAGCAAGTCCCCGGACTACAATGGGATTGAGCTCAAGTCGCGACGCGCGACGGGCACTACGCGGATGACCCTGTACTCGCAGGTGCCTGACTGGCAACGGAGCCACCTCTCGTCGAGCGCAGCGTTGGTCGATCACCACGGGTACATGCGGGGCGACGTGCGGAAGCTGTATTGCTCGCTGACCGGCCACAGGGCGAACGCTCAGGGGCTGAAGCTGGAGGTCGAGCACCGGAGCGGGCTGCTGTTCGCGACTGACATGAACAACGCCGCCTTTCGGGTTGTTCAATGGGACATCGGGCTGCTCCAGCGCCGTCTGCGCGAGAAACACGCGGAGACGTTCTGGATCGACGTGGACACCCGAGTTCACGACGGCCGGGGAGAGTTTCGGCTCAAGTCCGTAGAGCACACCTCCGGCCCCTACCACACCCGCCTGCCCGAGCTGCTCGAGTCCGGCTCGGTGGGCGTTGACTTCCTCATCAAGCGGACCGGCACCAGCGTGAAGGACAAGGGCTACCTGTTCAAGCTGGCGCACGGAGGTCTCAGCCACCTCTTCCCGCCTTCTTCGCACTACGCTTTGCGGTAGCCGGGGGTTCCGTCTCGCTCCGTTCGAGCGCCCCACGGATCGTCGCCGCGACCGCCCGAGCCAAAAGCGGCGGGACGGCGTTCCCGACCAGCGTGAACTGCGGAACCTCGTCTTTCCGCCTGTCGCCCCCGGTTGTTCGCTTCCCCTGAAATACGAAGGAGTCGTCGAACGACTGGAGGCGCGCCATCTCGCGCACAGTCAACGTGCGCGGTACCCTGTAGTGGACGAAGTCGTCCGCGATCGTCATCACGGTCGGAGACTGACCTTCCCGCACGAGCACCGCGTAGTCGCGCTTGGCAGACTCCAGCCCATCGGTCGCCAACGCCTCCTTGCTGACGTTGTCCCACCCACCGGCGGCCTGCATCATCCGCATCCGGTCCACCACCTTGGTGTTGTGTCGACTGGTCTTGTGGTTTTGGAGCGCGCGCTCCTCCCGGGCGGCGCCGGAGTGGGACGCATACCTCGCTTTCCCAGCCACAATTCGCCCCTCGCGACTGCGGGTGGCGTAGTCCTTCCCGTCTGCCGCGATGAGCCCGTCCGGTGACCGGGGGCGGACGAGGTGTCCGTGTTGCTTCCACTCTGGGCCGCTTCGCAGCGCTGACTCCTTCGCGTAGTCCGTCGCGTGCTCATCGCCTCCGACGAAATCAAGGTCCCAGAGCGCCTCGAACACCGTGACACGTTGATCCGGGGGCACGGTCGGCTGAACCGACTGGATGAAGGGGAGACCCTTCCGACAGCCAATGAAGAAGACGCGGCGCCGCTCTTGGGGCACGCCAAAGTCAGCGGCATTGAGCACCAACGGCTCGTTGATCTGGTAGAGCGCCGCCGAGGCCGCGAGCTGCGCGGCTTCGCGTTCGAGGGGGGTGCCCTTCGCCAGAGCGGCGAGCTTACTCAGAAGCTCGGATGTCGAGGCCGCGGCGATGGAGAGCCCGGCCCGAACGGCCAGCATGGCGTCTGCATCCTTGGACGCGACGACGAGCCGGTCCAATGACTGCTCGGCCCGCTCGATCAGCTCCTCCGGCTCGATGACGCTCAAAAATGCGTCGAAGTCATCGACGATGTAGTCGCGATCAAGATCGCAGGCGCCCTTTAGTTGGGTGATCCTGTCGCGGAGGGACTGGAGCTCCGCGCGTCGCTCAAGCATGGCCAGCGCGTGGCGTACGGTGAGGACATCCTTGTCCGTCTTGCTGGTCTTGTACGTGAACAGCGCCGCGCAACCCGCGCGAAACTGCGCGGACAACGACGCCGCCACGCGCACGCCCTGCGCCGAATAGGTACGACGGTCCAGATCGGAGAGCCCCTCGGCCACGAGCCCGGCTACCGCTCGATCGACGGTGGTGGTCGCGGCCGCAACGCGCGCCGCGAGGTCCCGAGCGCGAGGGATGACGTCGGGGTCGATGATCGAGGCGATCTCGCGCAGGATGCGCTCGCGGTGCTTTCCGTCGTCCTTCGTCAGGATCCCCGTGACGTTCTCCATGATGAAGTACTTGGGCCGAAGCGTGGCGATGACCTTCAAGTAGTGGGCGAACAAGTCGTCTTTCTTGTCGTGCAGTCGCCTGCGGCCCGCCAGGCTGAAGGACTGGCAGGGCGGCCCGCCGCAGATGACGTCGACTGGTCGAACGGCGCCGGTCGCCGGGTCGCGGAGGCCGTCGAGCAGCACATCGACGAAGTCAGGGTCTTTGATGCTCTTGCATACGAACGTGATGCCGAGGCCGAGCTGCTCGTTGTACCGCACCTGATGCGTGAGCTCGCAGTTCTCGTTGATGTCGCTCGCGAGCAGGAACTTGAACGCGGATTCTACAGTGCTGGCCTGCAGAAAGCCCTCACTGAAGCCGCCCGCGCCGGCGAAGAGATCCACAAAGTTGAAGGTCTGGGGCACGACGATCTCCGCAGCCCGGGTCCTAACGCGGGACTGCTCGCGTCTTAGGGGTATCCGGTTGCCTCACGACGCCCCCGCGGGGGGCATTTCGCCCTGCGTTTCGCCAGCGGGGGATCCGGACGGATGGACCCAGCCGCCTTCGGTGCCGACGGCGTAGAGCGCCTCGTACTCCAACGGTGCGCCGTCATTCACGAGCAGCCGCAGGCATCGTGAGAAGGCAGGACCCCGCCAAAACCGGCGATTGAAGATGAATACAAATTCGTTTAGGTAGGCCTGCAGATGTTTTCGTGACACTCCGCCACGGTAGGTTCCGAGCAGCTTCGCCTTGAGGTTCGATACGATCAAGCCGGTGAGCGGCAGGTAGTCCCCAGTCGCCTTCCCGTATCGATTGGCCACGTGCCGCTCAAAGCGGTATCCCTGCTTCTCCAGCGGCTTGTACACGGCCGTTCCGTTGGTAACGAGAAGAGTGTCAGGTTCGACGTTCGCCGCCACCCACGGGACAAGCGTCGCCTGCTTGGTGTTGGGCATCAGCGCCATCCGGATTCGACCAGCTCGGAACCGCCGCACAATGATCGGATTGCCCTCCTTGTCCGTGCCGGGCTCCTCCCAGCGCACAACCTCGATGGCCGACACCACCGTGGCCTTTTCCATGGGCTGCCCAGCCACAATCGTCTCCGGCCCGCCGACGTAGGCCTCGTCAACCTCAACCTCCCCCTTCAGCCGCTGGCGAACGGGGTCCACGAGCGCGGAGCGCAGCTTGTGGAGAAACTGGAACGCCGTCTCGTAGCGCGTGAGTCCCATCTGCTTCTGAAACTGGAGCGTGCTCATCCCGGGCGTGAGGGTGGAGACAAGGAAGACAGCGTAGAACCAGTCCCAGAGCTTCTGCTTCGATCTGTGCATGGCTGTGCCGCTCGTCACGCTGATCTGGTGTCCGGCCTTGCATCGAACCAATGCGCGCGTCGTGACGATGCCAGCAGCGGCAGTCCCACATTTTGGGCATTGGAAGCCGTCGGGCCACCGTAGGAGGAACAGGTACTCGACGCACGCGCCCTCGTCCGGGAACATCCCGTTGAACTCCTTCATCGTCGAGGGAGCTGACAACGGCATCGCGTGGCCCTCGTATGAGTCAGCCTAACTCAATTCGTGAGCTAACCGGATACCCGTATCGCGTGTCCAGGCGATTGGGGGTCACCTCGCCCGATCCCGGCACCTGCGATCGGCCGGACCGCGCGGTCGAGCCGGCCACGCCGATCCTGCTGCACCGAGTGTCGGGTACGTAATGATACACGATGTGTCGATGTGTCGATGTGTCGATGTGTCGATGTGCCGGCCCGCTTGGCCCAGAGCCCGCGATGTTCGTCGTGACGACCGTTCTCGTCGCGGCGCGAGAGGGTGAGGTCCGGGGGCGCAGCCTCCGGCCGCACGCATAGCCGACGGGGGGACTGCGTCCGGGGCGGGAGCCTGACGCCGGTCGTTGTCTTGTGAGGCGCAGTTCGATGGGGCGCGGCGCGTGCACGCAGAAGGCGGCGGGTGTAGGCCGCCCGAGTGTGCTCACCGCGAGGGCGTTTAAGGTACGTATGCTCTGACCGGGCTACGACCGCCCTACCAGATAGCCGGCATCGAAAAGTATGGGAGCGCCGCGATCTCACCGCCAGCCGTGATCCCGGGCAAGAGCGCGGGGGTCAGCGCGAGGCGGGGGAGCCCGGTGTGCCTTCGAAGCTGCAGATGCGCAATCGTGGCCGGGATCAAGGCTGTTCCGACCATCGCGCCACCGATGCCCTGTCCCAGAGAGTCCTGCCCAACGCTTCACACGGCGAAGATCAGGGTGCCGGTCACCACCATTCCCGCGCTGATCCATCCCAAAATGATCCCGGTCCCCCCCGTCCGGTCGCGGATTCGGTAGGCGAGGTCCAGATCGGCGGCGGTCATCAGCACATGGCCGATGTGGGCGGTGCCAGCGCCGAGCGTCAGCACGCCGACGCCGAGGAGGATGTTCGGCCGAGACCCCTCGGCCGTCAGGAGAATTGGCAGGCTCGCGCCCGATACGACGACTCCGGCGACCATCGTGGCACAGCCTGCATTGGCGAGGCGAAGCGGCGCCCGGATTTCGCGGACGCCAAGGTTGTCAAACGCGCTTTCTGCAGACGGATCCTCGCTGAACACGGGCTGATCGAGCGCCCCCGAAGGCGACGCGATCGCGAGAGACGACACCAGGTAGGGGAGGAGCATGCTTTGCTCAGGGAGCAAGAGCCGTGCCGTACAGGCGGAGCCGGCTTTTTGAAAGGGCTGGAACCGTGCGGGTCGCGACCCCTGACATTCATGTCGCCGCCGTGGCCCCAAACGTCCCCCTCGCCCTTCGCGGCCAAACGTGAACGTTCAGAGAATGACCGAAAACCGCGTCCCCTCGACCTCTGGCCGGGTCTTCACGCTGACGCGACCCCCATGGGCGGTGACCACCGCGCGTACGAACGCGAGGCCCAGCCCGGTTCCCCCCGTGCTGCGAGCGGTCGTAAAGAAGCGCTCGAACACCCGGGGCAGGTTCGCCGGCGAGATGCCGACGCCGTCGTCCACCACGTCAAACTGCGGGCGCACGCCCCCGACAAGCTCGATCCAGATGTGCTGCGCGGCCCCATGGATTCGCGCGTTCTCGACGAGGTTGGTGATCACGCTGCGCACCTCCGCGGCGTTGGCCAGCGCGGTCGAGGCGTCTGCTGCTCGGGGTCCCTCACGCGGCGTCCTCACCTCCACCCCGAGCCGCTCTGCGACCTCTCGGATCAGCGCAGCGAGGTCCACGTTCTCGCGATCCGCACCCTCTTCCGCCCGGGCCAGCCGGAGCAGGCCGCCCACCAGACGGGAGAGCCGTTCGAGGTCCTCGGTGGCGTTGTCGAGGAAGCGGGCTCGTTGCGTTGGGCTCAGCGCACCCCCCGTCCCTGGCTCGTCCTCCCGTAGGATCTCGATGGTGGCCAGCAGGCTCGAGACCGGCGTCTTGAACTCATGCGAGACGTTCGCCGCGAAGTCGCTGATGTACGCCAGCCTCTCCTGAAGCCGCTCGGACATCGTCCTCAACGACAGGGCGAGCGCCCGCACCTCGCCGACGTGGGAGCCCTCGGGCGCCACGAGCCCGTCGTGCGCGCCCATCTCCCCCCCCGCGATGCGCGCTGCGACGCCGGTCAGCCGCTTCAACGAGCGGGACAGGGTGTACCCGACGAAGAAGGCGAGCCCAGTGGTCAGCCCGATCGCGCCCAGCCCGCCGAGCCAGAGCTGGGGCGCCATCTGCCAAAGCGTCTGCCACTCCTCCCGGGGTGTTCTCGACAGCACCACCGCGCCGACCACCTCTCCGCCGACCCGCACCGGTCGGGCGACGAACACCCGCACCGCGGACCGTCGGCTTGGGCTGGACAGGGACTGCTTGTGGCTGCCATCGCTCAGGCGGGGGCGCAGCGCTAGGCCGGGTGAGCCGGCGAGCGCCGTTCGCACCTCCGGGTCGTCTCCGATGTCGTCGCCGACCCCGTCCCCGGAGCTCGCGACCACCACGCCGCGCCCGTCCACGACTCGAAACCCCGTCAGCGTCGTCTGCTTGGCCTCCACGAGCAGCCGCGTCGTCGTGTCCGAGAGCTGCTCGATGGTCGCCGGCGCCACGTGCCGCAGCTCGGCGGCGATGTGCATGGCGAGCAGCGAGGCCTGATGGTCGAGGTCCTCCTGCGTCTGCTGTGCCAGATCCTTGGCGAGCGCGCCGGTTCCGACCAGCGTCAACGCGGGGAGCAGCAGCACGGCGAGGTGCGAGAGGACGAGCCAGCGGTGCAGCGGCAGGACCAGCCGCGTGCGGCTCACTTTCGCAGCCGGTACCCGAGCCCGTGCACCGTCTCGATGGGGTCGAGATCAAAGGCCCGGAAGTGGGCTCGGATCCGTCGGATGTGGGAGTCCAGCGTTCGGTCGGAGAGGTGGTGGCGCTCGCCGTAGGCCAGATCGGTCAGCTCGTCGCGGGTGTAGACTTTCCCGGGCCGCCCCATCAGCGCTTTCAGGATCGCGAACTCTGTCACCGTGAACGGCAGCTCAACACGGCCCGAATTCAGTCCATCGGGGTGTACGGTCACGCGGTGTTCGACGGGGTCGAGCTGGATGCGACCGACCGAGAGCGTGGAGGGGAGCGGGGACGGCGTCGGATCGGCCGGAGCGGCGCGCCGCAACACAGCGCGGACGCGGGCGACCAACTCCCGGGGAGAGAACGGCTTGGTGAGGTAGTCGTCGGCCCCCAGCTCCAGCCCGAGCACGCGGTCGAATTCTTCGTCCCGCGAGGAGAGGAAGACGATCGGAACCCGTGACTTCGCCCGGATCTGCCTACAGGCCTCGATGCCGTCCATCTCGGGCATGACGATATCCAGCACTACGAGGTCTACAGCGGCGTAACCGTTGACCGCCCCGCGCCCGTCAGAGACCTCGGTGACCTCAAAGCCGGCCCGGGTCAGGGCGAAGGCGACGACCTCCCGGAGGTGGGGGTCGTCATCGGCGACGAGGATGCGAAGCACGGCAGACCCGGGACGTGCCCGGCTGTAACCGGGGGGCCGACTCGCAGGACGGTTAAGGCTCCGGGATGCTCACTTGGCGTCCCTGTAGCTCCTGCAAAAAGCCAATCGCCCATGGTCAACTTTACCAGGTGTGCTCGGTGTCGACGTGCAACCGCGCACGCACCGGCCTGGTGTTCTGCTGCGTGGGCTGCTGGGACGCGCACGTGCCGGTGATGAACCACCGGGACGCCTGGTGCGAGGAGGAGCGCGCGCCTGCGGTGACCGCTGCGACTGCGGGGGTTCAGGCTGAGCTTCCGGACCCCGCGCGTCGCCGGATCGTCGCGTCACCGGCGGCGGCGCCAGTTGAAGAGGAGGTGCTGATCGTCGCCTCACGCCTAAAGCAATACATCACGGACAAGGCCGACATGAACACTTCGGCGGACGTGCTCGACGCGCTCTCCGACATCGTACGCGCCCACGCGGATGGGGCGATCCGGCGGGCGCGGGCGGAGGGTCGCAAGACCGTGAAGGGGCGGGATTTCCAGCCGTGACAACGGGGGTGCGCCCGCTGTGGGTGCCGCTGCTGTCTGTGCCGCTGCTGTCTGTGCCGCTGCTGTTGTCAGCTCCGGCGCGCGCTGAGGAGCCCCAGCTCCCCTCGTTGGCCCCCTCGCGGGCCCCCTCGCCGGCCCCCGCGTTCGTGCCACCCGCACCCCTGACCCCGCTGCTGTTCGGCTGGCCCGAAGGGGCCGATCCCGCCGAGGGGCCGCTCACCGTGACCGCCCTCCTGATGATCGGGACGACCGGCGCGGTCGAGGACGTGACGGTGACGCGCGTAGACCAAGCGGCCCTTCCGGAGGGTGCGCTGCCCGAGGTCCTCGACGAGGATGCGCTCGCGGCGTGGTCGGTGCGCACGGTGGCGCTTGCCCGCCAGCTCCGGTTCGCCGCGGCCACCGAGGGCGGCCTACCGGTCGCGGTCGAATTGCCGCTCACCATCCCGTTCACCCCACCGCCGCTGCGCATGCACGTCCGGTTGCTGTTGGAGGACGGCACCCCGCTGGCGAGCACGCTCGTCGGGCTTCGCCCGGTCCCTGCTTCCTCCACAGCACGGGCCGCGAGCGGCACCACCGACGCAGAGGGCGTGGTCGATTTTCGCGGGCTCGCCGACGGGGAGTACGCAGTGGTCGTGGACCCCGCCTCGCTGCTTCACGCTGCCGGGAGCGCGGCCCACCCGTTCTACACCGACAGCGCGACGGTGCGCCTCGAAGGCGATGAGGCGGCGGATGTCACCCTGTACGCCCACCCACCCGAGCTCGGGCCGATCCTCGGCCTGATCGCCCGCTACGATCGCATCCGGCCCGAGGTGGTGAAGCATACGCTCTCCGCCGACGAGGTCCGGACGACCCCTGGGACGATGGGCGATCCGCTGCGCGCCATCGCCAATCTCCCCGGCGCGGTTCGCACCCCTCTGGACGCTGGCTGGCTCATCGTGCGAGGCGGCGATCCCCGTGACACGGGCGTGTACATCGACGGCGTCCGCGTGCCGCTGATCTACCATCTGGGCGGCTTGACCAGCGTCATCCACCCCGGCTTCGTGGACCACGTCGACTTCTTCCCCGGTGGCCAGTCCGCGCGGTACGGCCGATCCACCGCGGGTGTCGTTGACCTCACCACTCGAGCGCCTTCGGACAACGTGGACGCCCGCGCAGGCGCCAACATCATCCTCGCCGGCGCCTACGTCTCGGTGCCCATCCGGGCCAAGCGCGCTTCGGTCGATTCAGAACGTTTGGGTGGGTTTTCGGCGGGCTTCCGGCGCTCCTACCTGGACGCGGTCATGCGCGCCATCCCCTCGGTCACCGACGAACAAGCCGCGATCGCCCCTCGCTTTTTGGACTGGCAGGTGCGTGGCGACGTGTCGCTCCCGGTCGGTGACGTGCGGCTCACCGGCTTCGGCTTCGTAGACTCTCTGGATGGCTCGACCGGGGAGGGCCAGCAGGTCGTCGTGAAATTCAACTGCCAGCAGGTGCAGGGCGACTGGCAGGGCATCGCCTTCGGCAAACCGGCGCTGATCCGTCCCTACATGTCCTACGATCTGCGCCAGGTTACAATTTCAGCCGTTGACCGTCAGGAGGATCGCCTGCTGCTGAGCGCCGGCACCCGCGCTGAGCTGCAGGACGACGGGGCCGGCCCGATCGGGTACTCTGCCGGTGTCGACCTGACGGTAGACAACTTGCAGCTCGCGTTCAACGATGTCCCGCGTAGCGGCTGGATCGGCTCCCCCGAGGCCTACGCGGACGTTCGACTCGGGCAGTCGACCAAGCTCGTGCTGGGGCTGCGAACCGACACCGTGCTCATCACCGATCAGCTGCCTCGGTTCGCGATGTCCCCTCGTGCTTCGTTCGTTCGGCCGGTCTCTACCGCGCTGAACCTCCGCGCCGATGCGGGCATGTACCACCAGCCGCCGGCGGTGGAGCTGCTGCTCGGGCCGCCCGAGGGCTCGGCGTTGAGCCTGGAATACAGCTGGGGCGGGGGCGGCGGGGCCACGTGGACGCAGGGGCCGGTGAGCGTGGACGTGGACGCCTTTGGTCGGAAGACTGAGAAGCTCACGCAGTACGACGCGGATGGATCACTCGGTCAGGGCGAGGGGCTGGCGTTCGGCCTTGAGACCATGACAAAGCTGGCCACGGGCCGGTTCGCGGGCTGGTTGTCGCTGTCCTGGACGCGCAGCCTGCGCCGTGAGGAGTCGACGACCCCGTGGACCTCGGCGATTTACGACCAGCCGCTCACGCTGGTGCTCGTCGGCAGTGAAGACCTCGGCAAGGCGTGGAGCCTGTCGAGCCGCTTTCGTTACGCCAGTGGTTTTACTGCGCCGGCGGATGAAACGGCGACGGCCTACGACGTGCTGCGCTCCGAAGCGGTGCCGCTGACACGCGATGGAAATGGCCGGCTTCCGGCGTTCCACGCCCTGGACGTCAAGATCTCACGGCACGTCGTCCAACACAAGCTGGGGCTGGACTTCTACCTCGACATCCAGAATGTCTACAACCGCCGCATCCCGGAGCCGGTCATCACCGGCCTCTCCCACGTCTATACGGATCAGGCGTACGGTTTTGGGCTCACGACGCTGCCTATCCTCGGCGTAGAGGGCGTGTATCGGTGACCGATGAGCATCGGGCTGGCCCGTCGATCGTGCTCGTTTCGCCCAGCCTCCCGGAGAACGTCGGGGCTGCCGCCCGCGGTATGGCCAACTTCGGGCTCTCTGACCTTCGCATCGTGACGCCAGCCTGTGACCTCCACGACGGCCGCGCGCGCGTCGTGTCCACACATGGGGAGTCGGTGTTGGCCTCCGCCCGGGTGTACCCGTGCCTCACGGACGCCCTCGCCGACCGGCGTCAGGTCTGGGCGACGACGGCGATGCAGCGGGAGTTCCGCAAGCCGTTGGAAGGGCCGCGACAGGCCGCGGCGCGCTTCACCGCCGAGTCCGCCATCGTCTTCGGGCCGGAGCGCACCGGGCTGACCTACGAGGATCTCACCTGGGCGCATGCGTTGTTGACCTTCCCCACCCACAATGACGCCCGCGCCCTGAACCTCGGGGTAGCGGTGACCCTGGTGGCGTGGGAGTGGAGCGCCCGCGCCGGCTTTGGGGTGCAGCCAACCGGGGGGGCGGTGGGTGACGCCGCTTCGGACGGGCGGCTCGACCCGGCCCCGATGGGTGAGCAGTCGGGGCTCCTCACCGATCTGGAGGCCATGCTGGACGAGGTGGGTTGGGCCCCGGAGCCCGGCCTGCACCAGCGCACGGTGCGAAGCCTGCGGACGCTCATCCTGCGCGCGGGGTTCACGCGCGCCGAGCTGACGCTGCTGCGGGGGGTGTTCCGGGGATTGCGGCGCGGACCGCGTTGAAGTTGGCGCGTGCCCGCGCCCGTGTCCAGGTGGTCAGAGCTTCGGCGCCCCGCCCAGATCGCCGCCGGTGTCCATGGCTCGCGGCTCAAACGGGCGCTCCGGGGCCAGCCCGCGGCGAACGTTGAAGACGATGAGCAGCAGGCCGGTGAGGAACACGGGGACCGCGATGAGCTGTGAGGTGGTGAGCGACACTCCGAGTAGCTCGTAGCCGGTGCCTCGCACGCCGTCGCCGCGCATGGACTCGTTGAACGGTCTCCAGAACGAGTAGAGCATCAGCACCATCCCGGTGATCTGACCGTCGAACCTACGCCATCGGGCCCACGCCCAGGAGGTGAACAGGAACAGGCTGGTGGCCACGAAGATCTCGTAGATCTGGGTCGCGAGCACCGGAACGTGGTTCGTGCCGACGCCGTCCACCATCATCTCGATGATGAACGGTGGTCCCGGAACGGCCCAGAGCTGGGGCCCCCACGACGCGGGCATCAGCGGCAGGGCGTTGGCGGGCACATCGGTCACCCTGCCGTGGCAACAGCCAGCCATGAAGCATCCGAAACGACCGATCGCGAGCCCGAGCATCACCGTAGGGGACAGCGCGTCGGACATCTTCAGGAACGGCAGGCCACGGATGCGGGCGTACAGCAGGCTGCCGAGCCCGGCGCCGATGAACCCGCCGTAGAACGCGAACCCGCCCTTGGACAGGTCGAAGTACATGCCCGGGTTATCGAAAAACGCCCGGCGATCATCCGACATGCTCAGGTGCAGCAGGCGTGCCCCTGCCAGCCCGCCGAACACCGCGATTAGGTAGACCCCAACCAGACTATCCGGGTTGATTCCTACCTTTCCAGCGCGCAGGTGCGCGACGAGCGCAGCGAAGATGAACGCCAGCGTGATCGTCAGGCCCCAGGTGTTGTAGGCGACGTCGCCGAACTGGGTGTGCTGGTGCCAGAAGGTCTTGTACATGGGGCCCTATACCAGCGCTTCGAAGGCGCAGAGGTCGCGCTCCACGGATCGGAGCGCGAGCGCCCAGATCTCTGGCTTCGCGAGGTCCAACCCAAGCTCCTCCAGCGCGATCGGCTCGGCCCAGGCGTCCCCGGTGCGGCGCAGCAGGCGCTCGTAGCCGGGCGCGCCGGCCGGGCCCATCGGGCGGAAGTGCTCGTAGACCAAAGCGGAGAACAGGTACCCGAACAGGTAGGGAAAATTGTAAAAGGCGAGCCCGCCGATGTAGAAGTGAAGCTTGTTGGCCCAATACATCGGGTCAACCTGCGCAACACCCGGACCGTACCAACGGGTGTAGATCGCGGTGGTCTCGGCTTCGAGCTGCTCCGGATCGAGCGGTCCTTCTGCGCGCAGAGTGTAGAGCCGCTGCTCCAGTTCGAAGCGGGCAGGGATGTTGGTGAGGTACGCGAGAGCATCAGAGAGCGAGGCGTCCAGCAGGCGGAGCCGCTGTTGGGGGTCGGTGGTGGCTGCGAGGGCGGCTTCCCGGACGAGGGCTTCGCCGAACGTGGACGCGGTCTCGGCGAGCGTCATCGGGAGGCGGCGCTGCGCCGGAGGGACCGTGTTGAGGACCTCGTTGTGGAACGCGTGCCCGAGCTCGTGCGCGAGCGTGGACAGGCTGTGCTCGTTGTTGCCCCACGTCATGAAGATGCGGCTCTCGTTGCGCGTGGGAACTTCGGCGCAGAAGCCGCCGCCCCGCTTGCCCGGTCGATCCTCGACCTCGACCCACGACTCGCGGAACGCGCGCTCGGAGAAGTCGGCGAGGGCGGGGGAGAAGCCGCGGAATTGCTCGACGATGAATTCCTGAGCGTAAGGGTAGCTGACCTCGCCGGAGGACGTACCGAGGAGGGCGAAGGTATCGGTCCACGAGAGCTGTGTTTTGCCCAGCGCGCGGGCCTTGGCGGCGATGTACCTTGACATCAACGGGGCGGCCGCCCGGGCGGTCTCGAGCAGGGCGTCGAGCGTGGAGCGCTCGATCTTGGCATTGGCGAGCGGTTCATCGAGGGTGTCGAGCCCACGCCGGGCATTGAGCGCGATGCGGGTGCCGGTGATGTGGGTTAGCGCCTTTGCGCAGACCGGAGCGATGGACCTCCATCCGGCCTTTTGAGCCTCGAAGGCACGCTCACGCAGCGCGGCGTCGTCCTTGCCGAGCAGCTGGGAGACCTGACCCGGCGAGAGCGACTCGGGGCCGTTGCCGCGGTCTACGGTGATGCGCAGCGCGCCGGCCTGCTCGTCGTAGAGCTCACCCCACGCGAGGATGCCGTCACGAGCTAACTCGGTGGCGAGGGCCTCCTCGGCCTCCGGCAGGCGAAGGCGCCCGAGCCGGCGCCGCTCCAGCAGGTCGCCCTGCATGTG
Source organism: Myxococcales bacterium (assembly GCA_009692605.1). GTDB lineage: Bacteria > Myxococcota_A > UBA796 > UBA796 > SXON01 > CAIUMM01. The sequence continues at coordinate 9,663 of SHYV01000028.1, read as the reverse complement.
CTCCAGGCCGGGCCAGCTCAAGAGGCGCTGGAACCAGGGCTCCTCCATGCGGATGACGCGGTCGTTGGGCGTGACCGAAGCGCGGCCGTAGAGCGTCCAGAGCTCGCTGGCACGCGCGTCCGCGCGCAGGGCGTCCCGGCCCACGGCGTCGGCCGCGGCGTGGCAGCCGGTGAACGTGCCCAGAGTCTGCATCTCGACGGCGATGTCCTCCAGCTCGAGGAGCAGGCCGGCGATCGCGGTCAGAGCGGCTTCGGTGGTGGCGGGACCGAGCGCGTCCGAGCGAGCGAGGAGGGCCTTGAGTCGCTGTTCTGCGCTGGTCGCCGCCGCCTTGAAGGCGTCGCCCATCGGGCCGCCGGGGAAGATGGAGTCAAGGTTCCAGACGGAGGACGGGGCCAGTGGGGGGCGGGGGGACATCGGCCCGGGGTAACCGGTCCCGGTCAGCGGCAGGGTGGGGGGCGGGGGTGGCGCCGGAGGGTCTGATCCGGGTTGGGGAAGCCTACGCCGCCCCCCCGGGTTTGTAGTGCAATCCTGCTCAGGCTGTGCCACACTGAGATGGACGGTCGCGCTTCCTTCCGCCGAAGAACCCCGCTCTTTCGTGTTCTCTGGGTACCGCGACGACCGCGGCCCCACCGGGCCCGCAGCCGCAGCAACGTGCCCGTCCCCCAAGCCGAGGTGACCCGCCTTGACGCTCAACATCGACCAGGACGTTCAGCGCTTCCGAAACATCGTCAAGGGGCGCGTCCGTAAGGACCTGAAGAAGTTCATGTCCGACGGGGAGATGATCGGCAAACAGGGGGATAAATACGTGAAGATTCCGCTGCCGTCCATCAACATTCCGCGCCTTCGCTACGGCAAGAATGAGTCCGGAGGGGTGGGGCAAGGTGAGGGCGAAGGCGGGGAGGAGATGCCCGGTGAAGGCCAGAAAGCGGGCAATCAGCCTGGGGAGCACGAGGTCGAGGCCGAGGTCTCACTCGAGGAGCTAGCGCAGATCCTCGGCGAGGAGCTGCAGCTCCCCCGGATCGAGCCGCGTGGCAAGAAGCAGATCGCCGCCGCGCACGACCGGTATACGGGCATCGCCCGCATCGGGCCGAACGCGCTCCGGCACACCCGGCGCACGTTTCAGGCGTCCCTCCAGCGGCAGATCGCTGGGGGCACGTGGGACCCCTCCCGCCCGATGCTGGTCCCCACGAAGGAGGACATGCGCTTCCGGTCGTGGAAGTCGAAGCAGGAGCCGCAGTCGTCTGCCGCGATCCTCTACGTGATGGACGTTTCGGGGTCGATGGGGAAGGAGCAAAAGGAGATCGTACGCCTCGAAGCCTTCTGGATCGACACCTGGCTGAAGGCCAACTACAAGCATCTGGAGGCCCGCTACCTCATCCACGATGCCGCCGCGAGAGAGGTGGATCGCGACACCTTTTTCCGTGTCAAGGAGTCCGGTGGCACGCTGATCTCGAGCGCCTACGCCCTCGTCGAGCGGCTCATCTCCGAGCATTACCCGCCCGAGGAGTGGAACCTCTACGTCTTTCAGTTCTCGGATGGGGACAACTGGTCCTCCTCGGACACCAAGACGTGCATGGACATGCTGCGGACCCGCATCCTCCCCAAGGTCAACCTGTTCGCCTACGGTCAGGTCGAGAGTGAGTACGGCAGCGGGCAGTTCTTTCAGGACATCGCCAAGGAGTTCAACGGCGACGAGCGAGTCGCCATCTCACGCATCCCGGATCGCGGCGCGATCATGGGATCCATCCGGGACTTTCTCGGAAAGGGACGCTGATCATGCCCTTGACCCTGCCAACGGGGACCCTGCCAACGGGGACCCTGCCAACCGAGACCCTGCTCTCCCGAGCGCCGCGGAGCCTGCCCTCCAACTTGGAGGAGCAGCGCCAACGCATCCTCGGCATCGCAAAGCGCCACGGGCTCGACACGTTCGAGACGGTGTTCGAGATGTGCGACTACGACGAGATCAACATGATCGCCGCTTACGGCGGGTTTCCGGTCCGCTACCCCCACTGGCGTTGGGGGATGGAATTCCTGCAGATGGCCAAGGGCTACGAGTACGGCCTGCAGAAAATTTACGAGCTCGTGATCAACACTTCCCCAAGCTACGCCTACCTGCTCGACAACAACGCGTTCGTGGACCAGAAGTTGGTGATGGCGCACGTGTACGGGCACGTCGACTTCTTCAAGAACAACTGTTGGTTCCAGCACACCAACCGCAAGATGCTGGACCAGATGGCGAACCACGCCCGGCGCGTCCGGATGATCGCGGATCGCGTTGGCGAGGGCCCGACCGAGGCGTGGCTCGACCTCTGCCTGTCGGTGGAAAACCTCATCGACCCTCACCTCACCCCGCCGGATGGTCAAGGGAGAACCGGGTCATCGCCGGACGCCGACTCGGCCGCTCACCGCGGCTTTCGGCTTCCGGCCCGGCAGCACATGGAGAGCTACATCAACCCCCCCGACGTGCTGCAGCGTCAGCACGATCAGGCCGAGGCGGAAGCCACAAAAGCGCGGGGCCAGTTCCCATCGGCGCCCGACCGCGACGTGCTTGGGTTTCTCCTGAAGCACGGCAAGATGCGTGGCTGGCAGGCGGAGATCCTGGAGATCATCCGGGATGAGGCTTACTACTTTGCGCCGCAGGGGCAGACCAAGATCATGAACGAGGGCTGGGCGAGCTACTGGCATACCAAGCTGATGACCGAGGAGATCCTCGATGACAGCGAGGTGGTTGACTACGCGGACCACCACTCGGGGACCGTCGTGATGCGACCCGGCCAGATCAACCCGTACAAGATCGGGATCGAGCTGTTTCGGGACATCGAACGGCGCTGGGATCGCGGGCAGTTCGGCAAGGAGTGGTTCGACTGCGACGATACGAGCGTGCGGCGCGACTGGGACCGTCCTCCGGCTCAGGAGGGGCTGTGGAAGCCGGGCAAGACGAAGATCTTCGAGGTCCGCAAGACCCACAACGACGTCACCTTCCTCGACAGCTTCCTCACCGAGGACTTCTGCAAGCGCGCGGGCCTGTTCACCTATGAATATGACAAGAAGTCAGGGGAGTACCTCGTGGACTCGCGCGAGTTCGCCGATGTGAAGGAGAAGTTGCTGTTCATGGTGGGTGGTCGGGGAGCACCCCGGGTCCATGTGACCGACGGCAACCACGCAAACCGGGGCGAGCTGGAGTTGACCCACGAGCACGAGGGCGTGGACATCCAGCTGGACTGGGCGCAGCAGACGCTCGGCAACCTCGCGACGCTCTGGGGTCGGCCCGTGCACTTGCGGACGCGGGTGGACGGCAAGCCGACTGTGCTGCATCACGACGGGCAGCAGGGGAGCAAGGGATGAGCGACGGCCTCGCGCGTGCGCTCGACGCGGAGATCGTGGTCCAGGGGGTCATCTGCGTGGAGCACGAGGGGCGACGGGCCGAGGTGGAGGTGGTCGAGGCCGACCGGCTCGCGGTGCGGGTGATGCGGGTGCGGGTGGTGGCAGGGGGCGGGGCGAGCCCTGCGGGGGGGGCGGGCCCTGCGGGGGGACGGAGTGAGAGCCTGCACGAGACCGCCACCCGGCTGGCAGAGGCGTTTCGCGGACTGCCCGAGCGCATGATCCCGATCGAGGTGTCGCCGACGCTCGGCGGAGCCGTACTTCGTTCCGCTCCCGAGGATGTCCGGGACCGCGAGTACTTCGAGGCGCGCACCGACGGCAGGGTGACCGATCTGGAGCGGATCCACGCGCCCGCTGGGGAGGAGCGACGGGCCGTCCCGTTTACGCTTACGCGAGAGACCCTCCGGAGAATTGTGGAGCGCGTGGGCTCGGGTTAGTCGCGCGGCATGGTGCTGATGCTGCTGCTGGGGTGCTGGGACCCGATGCCTGCGGCGCCGGACAGCTACTTCACGTCCACGTCCAGCCGGTTGAAGACCGCCGATGGCGCCACCATCGCCTTGCATCACCACCCGGCGCCCGGCCCCCCGGTGCTGCTGGTGCACGGGATCTCCTCCAACCACCATTACTTCGACCTGGACGGTAGCCACAACCTCGCGAGTTGGCTCGCGCGCCGCGGCCACGATGTCTGGATGCTGGACCTGCGCGGCCATGGCGACGCCGTCTACGGTGACCACGGCCGGCAGATCGCCGGCTGGACGATCGATGACTACGGACTATACGACGTCGACGCCGCGATCCAGCAGATCCGGTCGGTCACCGGCGCCGAGCGGGTCGACTACGTCGGACATTCGATGGGGGGCATGGTCGGCGCCATCTACGCGGTGCGGCACGGCGTGGACCGCCTGGGCGCCATGGTGGTGCTCGGCAGTCCGGCCTCGTTCTCGCGCAGCGACCCGTTGGCGGGGGTCGTCGAGCTCGGCATGGCCGTCGGGGGGGCCTCGCTGTTGTGGGTGGAGAGCCCGGCGTTCGGGGCCATCGCCGCGGACCTGAAGGGGGCGGTGCCGCTGCACCTCCAGGAGAAGCTCTACAACCCGGCGAACTACGAGCCCGCCACGATCGACGCCATGCTTCGGACGATCGCCAGCCCGCTCGCGCGCAAGGAGATGCAGCACTTCGGGCGGATGCTCAAGGACGAGGCGTTCGAGAGTTGGGACCGGGCGATCGACTACCGCACCGCGCTTGGCTCCATCGACCTGCCCGTGCTGGCGATCGGAAGCTCGCACGACGAGGTGGTGCCGGCGGCGAGCGTGCGGGCCTTCGCGGATGCTGTCGGCGGGAAGCACGCGTTCTTCCTCGCGTCAGACGGGGGCGTCGAGCATGGATACGGGCACCTCGACTACGCCCTCGCGGAGAACGCGCCGACCGAGATCTTCCCGATGATCGACAGGTGGCTGGGGGAGCGGTGAGCGGCGCTGGGGCCCTTGTGGCGCGTCAACCCTTCCCGCCTTGAACCCGGGCAGGTCGACGCTGGACGTTCGGACCTGACCCCACCATCCGGTCATCCGGAACTCGCCTGACAGCAGCGCCTCCTGAATGGCAGGCAGGCAGCGGTGTCCGTAGATCGCGCAGGCCGGCTCGGGGTGCCCGCGCTCCAGCGCGTAGACGATGTCCGACGCCCGGCTTCCGCCGGTGAGCAGCGGCGCCAGGAACGCGGGCGGTGTAGCCCAGTAGCGGGGCCCGATGAGCACGACCTCCGGGGTCTCCGCGGCCGCCAACCCGGTGTACAAGGCTCCCAGCAGCGCGAGCCCAGGACGGAGGTCCCGCACGATGCGGGGGCCGGGCCGCTGCGGAGCGGGGAGCCGCTCGGGCACCACGACGAGGGCGTGCGCCCCGAGGCTCGCGCCAAATCGTAGCTAACATACTGATATTACGCATTTTTAGCGTCGTCGGATCTCAGCCGCACCCCTTTGAGATGGCGTGGACATTCACACTCCTGCGACAGAGCTCAGGGAGACTCGTTGAGGACGGGGCGAGGGCTGGCGTTGCAGACGGTCAAGGTGGGCGTGCGCCGCCGAAGCGCGCGTCCGAAGACGGTGTGGGTGTCCAGAGCACACCCGCCGCGGGAGGGCTCAATGCGGTAATGGAGCACGCCCTTGGTCAGCCCCAGCACGTCGAGCCGCGCGCCCACATGGACGCTGCGAACGAGCTTCGCGGCGGCGTCCACCGCCGACTGGGCCGCTGAGCCGGCCGCCGAGAATCGGAGCGGCGTTTGCGGGTCGAGGTGGAGCAGGTCGGTGCAGCGCGACCCACCGTGTGCTGGGGCATCCACCCGCGTGAAGCACGCTGCCGTGGAGAGTGCACCGGCGAGGCCAGGGCTGCTCTCCCTCCAATGGTCGCAGAGGCCGGGTAGCCGCCCGTCGCCACATGCGGCGCGGTCGCTGCGCCAGACCGCCTCTTGTCCGATGCGCTGAAAGCCGGGTGCGTGGCAGGGCGCCCCGAGCTCCGGCAGCAGCTCCGCGACGTCCACGAGCGTGAGGTCAACACGGTAGTAGCGGCGGAAGCTGGCGCCGAGCGCGCAGCTGGTGTCGAAGACCCGCCGCAGCGTCGCCACGGGGTCTACCCGTCAGGCCAGCGCGAGCAGCGCGTGCTCGCTTGGTTGGCCGGGCTGTGGCTCCGCAAGGGCGGCCACAGAGCGGAGCGCCTCAATCCTCGCGCGGCACCACCGCCGGGCGAGCCCGGGGACGGGTGAGGAGTCGTTGGGGGAGGGGGAGGGCTGCACGCTCGGGGGCACAGCAAAGAGCATGCCAGCGGATCCGACGTGTTGAACGCGAAATTTTGAGCGTTTACTGCCGATGTGCCAGAGGACCCAAGTGAGAGATCTCACACGGGGTGTGTGTGAAAGGCCGCACACCGCAGATAGTCCCCCCGGCGCTCCCCCCGGCCCCCGTCAGCGCCCCATCCGAAGCTCCCCCACCATCTGCAGCCCCGTCTGGTCGAGGATGCGCACGCGGTCCCCGTCCACGCGCTCGGCGGTCCCGGGCCCGACCGGCACTCCGTCGATCGTCGCGCCGAGCCCGAGGACCACAGGCTCCCCCGCCCGGTTAGGCGTCCGCAGCGCCACCGGGCTCGGCCCCCACGACAGGCTCTGGAGGCCGCCGGCCAGGCTCACGGCGTCGAAACCTTGCTCCCGGAGCCAATGCGCTACCCCGAGGCTGCGAGCGCCAGCCGCGCAGTACACCGTGATCGGTCGCGATCGGTCGAGCGCGTCGAGCTGGTGCGGTACGCAGTCCATGGGGATGAGCAGCGCGTTGGGAGCCACGCCGCCCGCGAGCTCGGCCGGCTCCCGGATGTCGAGCAGCACGCTTCCCGGAACCGGGGTGTCGACCTCCAGCGGGCGGACTGGGCCTGCTCCGGGATCTTCTGCCCGGCCTTCTGCCGGGCCTTCTGGCCGGTCGTCGGGCCGAACCCCAGCCGGAGCGCGGCTCGGAGCGGGCGAACGTACGGCAGCAGCCATGCGCGTGAGGAACGTCAACAGCGCCTTGCGGATGGCCATCGGCGGGAGTATCGCGGGAACACACCCCTTCTCGCGCATTTCTGGATAGTACCGCCCCGTGAACGGCACCTTCTACACCCGAGAGCCTGGCCCCGAGGGGGAGATCCTCAGCGGTCAGGGCGTTGCGCCCGGCGTTGGGCTCGACCAACTGCTCGACCTCGATCGCCCGCCGTTGCGCGCCGCGCTGGAGATCGGCTCTGCGGTGGCGGACATTCTCTGCATCGCGGCTGAAGATCGTCACGTGCACGGGGACATCCGGCCCGCCCACGTGAAGGTGGACGATCAGGGCGCTGTGAGCATCGAAGGCTACGGTCTGGTGCGCAGAGTGACCCGCGCCCCCGAGGGGCAGCCCGAGCTGCCGGCCGCCGACATCTACGGTCTCGGTCTGGTGATGCACGCCTCGCTCTCGAAAGAGGGGCTGGGGAACCTGCCGAACGACGCCGATGGCCACGACGAGGTGGTCGTGGACCGAGTGCTGGCCATGGACTTCAGCAGCGTATCCACCAAGCGGTGGCTCGCGGAGGTTCGCGAGTTTCTATGCAAGATCCTCGCGTTTGATCCGGCCGAGCGCCCAGCGGCTCTAGACGCTGCCAACGTGCTGGCCACCGTGGCCTCGCAGTGTCCTGGCGACGACATCGCCAGCTGGGCCAAGCGGGCGCATCTGCGACAGGCCGGTGGGCGGCCGCCGTCGAGGCAGGTCGAAGAGAACCTCGCCGGCCCCGTCGCGCTGCCCGGCTATTTCAAGAAAGGCGAGGCCCCGAAGGAGAGCGCCCGTAAGGCCCCTTCGTCCAAGGGGGAGAGCACCGCGATGTGGAGCCGTGAAAAGCTCGCCGCCATGTTCGCTCAGGACGACGAGGACGACGACCCTCCTCCTCGGCCGGCCTATAGCGACCCCGCCCCGGCTCGCGAGCCGTTCGCAGCCCGGGAGCCATCCCCTGATCGGCTGCGCGAGGATCTCCCCGCCGCTCGGCCGGTCGCTGCCCCGATGCCGACTTCGCCTTCCAGGGCGCCGCCCGCGGCTCCGCCGGCTGCGCAGCCCGGGTTCGCCCCTCCGGCTTCACCGTCCGGCGCGTCCTCTCCCTCGCCGTTCGCCGCACCGGGGATCACGGATCACCCGGCAGCGCGCCCTGCGGCCCCGTCCAAACCGGCGGTGGTGGAGCCCATGCGCGCGCCGGTCCTCGTCACGACCCCGGACGATGAGCCGGAGCCTCCGGCCGGCTCCGGGCGCACCTTGATGATCGCGGGCGCTGTCGTCGCACTCCTCGTTCTGGTCTGCGGCGGCGCTGCCCTGAGCTGGGGGGGGTATGTCTTCATGAACCGCCCGCCCGCTGCGACCAGCGATGCACCGGGCGCGTTGATGGTGGGCGAGAACCCAGCAGAGAATCCGGCGGAGACGCTCGCGGCTGGGACCCCAGCCCGGGCGACCCCGGGCGCGCCGCCCCTCCCGGCTGACCCTCCCGCCGCGACCACTCCGGCCCGCACTCCCACCGCGACCACTCCCGCCGCGTCCGCCCCCTCCGCGACGTCGGCCGCCACCTCCAAGCCGGCCACCACGTCGCGCCCGTCCACTGCGGACACCGTCGCGGCTCCGCCCGCCACGAAGCCGGCAGCGACGGCCAGCACACCCCCGGCCGCCTCCGCGGCAGCCGAGCCCGCCTCTACGGCGGCGGGCGGTCCGACCTACCCGGTGAAGTTCACCGCCCCCGGCCGCGAGGGCAAGATCCGTTGCGGCGATGGACAGACGGCGGAGTTCGCGGGTGCGACAACGCTTAGCTTCGCTGGCACCGTCACCTGCCTCGTTCAGATCGACAAGGGTCGCGGCGCGGTTCAGGTCGGGCGTTCGACCACGGTGACCTGCTCCGAAGACGCCGGCAAGGTGACGTGCACGGGCGGCAGTTGACGGCCGGCAGTGGAGCCCTCGCCCCGACGCTCGTTTGGACCCCTCGTGCCTGACACGCTCCCTTCCCTCTTTCTGGATCGGGTGCGTCGCTCGCCGGACGCGGTCGCGATGCACTTCTGGCCCGAGGGTCAGGGCAAGCCTCGGCCGGCAGCGAGCGGCTGGCGTACCACGACGTGGCGGGAGGCAGAGCAGCAGGTCGCGAGTGCGCTGGACCGGCTTCGGGCGGACGGGGTGGTGGCAGGCGACCGGGTCGCGATCCTCGGGAATCCGCACCCGGCGTGGCTGAACGCCGATCTGGCGACGCTGGCGGCGGGGGGGGCGACGGTGGGGATCTACCCGACGCTGCTGCCGGAGGCGGTGCACTACATCCTGCGGCACGCCGCGCCGCGTCTTCTTCTGGTGGAGTCCCCGTCGGAGCTGGTGCGGCTTGGTGCGGTGGATGGGTGGGTCGCCGGCGTGCCGGCCCGCGTGTGGGACGTGCCCGCGGAGCCGGGCTCAGCGCATGACTCAGCGCAGGACTCAGCGCTGGCCGGCGCAGCGGTCCAGCGGCTGCGAGCGGCGGTGGCGATGGTGACGCCGGATCAGGTCTGCACGCTCATCTACACATCGGGGACCACCGGCGAGCCCAAGGGAGCGGTGATCACCCACGCCGCGATGACCGCCGTTTGCCATGCGTCTCGCGCGGCGCTCCCGCTCGAGGGTCCGCACCGGAGCATCGTCTACCTGCCGCTCGCCCACTCCCTGCAGCGCATGGCTGCTTATCGTAGTTTTCTCGATGACATCGAGGGGTGGTGGTGCACGGAGCTCGACGACCTGCCTGTGTTCATCA
>SHYV01000027.1 GCA_009692605.1 Myxococcales bacterium | reverse complement strand
CGAGTGAGCGTACGCAGCGGCTTCTTCTCGAACGCCGCCATGAAGCGCTCAAGGCTCAACGACGTGTTGTCGAGCTGCGTCACGATGTGACCGATCTCGCTGTCGCCTTCCGGATCATAGGCTTCGATCGCCCTCGCGGCAGCCTCCATCTGGACCAGAGACGCGTTGACGCGTTCGATCAGCGCGGGGAAGCTGCCGTCGTCGCCCACCAGGCCGTGCACGTCCAGCACCACCCGATCTGCACCGGCCAACGACGCGTCCAGGTGCACCAGATCCCGCTGAAGCAGCGGGCCGGTGGCGTCGGTGGTCTTCTGCAGGCTCATCAGCAGGTGGCCCAGATCGTCGAGGGTGGTATTCGCCCGCGCGAGGGTGGCGGAGATGCCGGGTCGTCCGTTTGGGCCGTTGATGGCCACCTCACGCATTTCAGCGGCAAACGCATCGATCTCGGCGATCGCGGTCTGCCCCTTGGCGATCAGCTCCGGGAAGGTGGGCGCCGCGGTCGCCGGGATGGTGGCCCCCGGCGGCAGATGCGCGGTGGTGTCCACCGCGGGCGGAATCAGGCGCAGGATCACTCCGCCGGCCAGCGATCTCGGCGCGAGCTCACCGACCGTCCCGAACGGGATGGGGACGTCAGGCTCCAGCGCGATGATCAACGTGAAGTGTAGGCGGGGTAAGGGCAGCACCTCCACGCTCTCGACCATGCCCAACTCGTAGCCGTTCATCAGCACCGATGTCCCCACAGCCGCGCCGGCGAGCTCGGCCACCGCGACGTTGTACCGGGTCACGTTCGGCTGGAACTGGTTCATCGCTGAGAAGGCGAACACCCCGAGCCCCACCGCGCCCGTGCCGAGGACGAACAGGCCGGTCCAGAAATTCCGATCGAGCGCCATCAGGGGCTCCCCGACGGCGAAGCGGCTTCGCGCCCGACGACCGCAGGCTCGTTGAGCAAGACGACGCGGGCCCCGATCCGCGCCGCATCCCCCACGTCCGAGGTGGTCAACACCACCGACACCCTGCCGCGAGCCAACTCGCTGCGAAGCCACGCGATCACCTCGTCGGCGGTCCCCGGCGAGAGAAACCTGAACGGCTCTTCGAGGAACAGCAGATCGGCGTGCAGCGCCATGGCCCGACCGAGCTGGATGAGCTGGCACGCGTCGATCGAGAGGCCGGTAGGACGAAGCTCGGCAAAGTCCTCGAGGCCCAGCCCACCGAGCACATCCATCGCCCGCGAGCGGGCCTGACTCGCGGTCACGCCGCTGAACCGAAGCGGCAGAGAGATGTTGTCGAGCACGCTGACGTTGCCCAGTAGGCCACCGTTGGCGAAGACGTAAGCCGTGCGTGCAGCCGTGCACCGGACCGTCCCGGGGTCAGGGCTCCGCAGGCCCGCCGCCACCCGGAGCAGCCAGCGCTTGCCGGCGCCGCCGGGCGCGACGAGCGCCACAGCCTCCCCACGAGCGACCGAAAAATCCACGCTTCCACTGCCGGGCGCTTGCACGCCAGAGACAGAGAGGACCGGGATCGGATTGCTCGAATGCATCGCCGGAGGGAGTATCAAGAGTGGCGCTCTAACGGGCGCCTGCCGACGGGGGGCGTGCGGCGACTACTCCACCCCGTACTTCTCGCGCCGGCGCAACGCCGGGAGCATGGTCCGGGGCAGCAGCGTGGACCGCACCGTCCACAGCTCCGGAAAAGTACGGTAGGCGGTGGTCTTGTCGAGGTATTCCACCCCGCTCGATCCACCGGTGCCGATGCGACGACCGATCACCCGCTCCACCATCCGGGCGTGCCGGTTGCGGAACAGCAGCATCTGCTCCTCGAGCTCAACCACGGTGTCAATCAGCAACCTGGGCCACGCCAGCAGCGGCAACTCGCGGTAGCTCTCGATGAACAGCAGCCCTGCGCGCGCGCGGCGAAGGCCCCAGTCCTCCACGAGCAAGAACTTCCGTGCTTCGTCAAGCGTCATCTTGATCCGCGGCTCCATCTTCGCCCGCTCGCCTTCGCCCAACGCCTGCACCAGCCCACGTAAGGTCGCCTCCCCGTGCGCCTGGACACGCTCGATGTACTCGGCGAGGAAACCATCCACGGCCTGCTCGTCGCCGGGATCAGACACCGACGACCCCTGGATCGGCGTGCGCGTGAGCCAGGCGTGGAGCGCATCGCGCAGCGACACCTCCTGCTGGGCGGCCTGCAGCCGCGCAAAGGCGTCGAAGGGGCTGGATTTTCCGACGTTTTTGATGTGGGCCTCGGGCTTGATCCCGCCCATGGCCACACGATCCTCGTTCTTCAGACCGAGCAGGATCTCCATCTCTCGGAGCTGAAAACTCTGAAACCCGCTCGCGGGGGTCAGCTTGTCCCGGAACGCAAGGAAGTCCTGCGGCGGGAGCGTCTCCATCACCGCGAACTGATCCACGCAGTGCCGCAAGATGACGTTCACGCGGCCGAGGTGGTGGACGACGAACGGCACCTGCTCCTCGGGGAGATGGGCCGCGGCGAGGTGGTCGCGCGCGAGGCGAAGCTGCGAGAGCACCAACTTGAACCAAAGCTCGAAGGCTTGATGGACGATGATGAAGTGCAGCTCGTCGGGGCTTGGGTTCCCGTCCAGACCCCCCTGCTGCGAGAGCAGGCCAGGCAGCGAGAGGTAGTCCCAATACACGGGCTGGGCCGGGGCCGGGGCCGGGGCCGGGGCCGGGGGCGATACAGACTGCGGGGGCACGGGCGGGTTCGGCATGACGCCGTCTACCGCGTTTGGTCCCGTGCCGTCAGCGCCCGGAAAGCGGATTCGCCGATCATCGGGGTTACGGGGGCGTTGAGGTATAGATGCCGCACCCATTCCCCCGCACACCCGGCCCCGGGCTCCTTCTCCTCCTCAGCATGGCGCTGCTCAGCGGCTGCGACAACGTCGATGGAACGTGGATGTTCACCCGCGAGGTGACCGTCGCCACCGGGGATGAGTGCACCTCGGGCGTGACCCATGATTTCGTGGGGGCCTACCTGCCGAGCGACAGCGTGGAGGACACCGCGTGGACCGAGACCGATACGACCGAGGTCTCCTCGGACGTGTTCTTCGGCAGGGTCGACCTGGAAGGCAAATCCGCGGTGCTCATCGTGGGCGCGTCGGCCTGGCCGGGCGTCAAGCAGTCCGGCGGCAGCTGGGTGTTTTCCTGGGACCACAACGAGACAGGTCAAGAGAGCGACCAGCACGAGACCGGGTACCAGTACACCTCCACGTATGACACCACATACACCACGCGAGTGAGCGGCACGTTCTCCGCTAAGACCTTCACTGGCACGTGGGAGGACACCTCGGCGTCCACGAGCAGCTGGACGGAGAGTGACCTCTGGTCCGAAGATGTTGCCAACACCATCGGGACCGTCGGTCGGGTACCTGCATCCAGCTACCTGCTGAAGCTCAACAGTGAGGGCAACGAGATCTCGGCCTCCAACGAGTACGCTACGCCGGACTGCGACGTCTCCGGATGCCTGCTGACCGTCACCCAGGCGTGTGGTTACACCTACGATCTGACCGGTGCCGCCACAGGGTTCTCGGAAGCGGACGCGCCGTGGACCAGCGACGCCGGGCAGGGTGCGGGCCTGTAGCCATGCTGCCGCTGCTGCTGGCCTGTGTCACTCCCGACCCACCTCGCGAGCCCCCACCGACGCTGGAGCCGGCCGGCCCGGTGCTGAAGCGCTTGACCGCGGCGCAGTACGGGAACTCGCTCAGGGACCTGCTCGGAGACACGCTCGTGGTGCCCGACGACCTGGAGCCGGACGCGGCTTCGGACGGCCTTCTGGTGGTGGGCGGCACGGTCAACTCGCTGTCGTCCCTTGGCGTCGAACAGTACGAGACGGCCGCGTTCGACGTCGCCGCACAGGCGCTGGGCGACGAGACGCTCCGCGCACGGCTGATCCCGTGCTCAACCGAGGACGACGCGTGCGCGAGCGCGGTCCTGGAAGCGCTCGGCCGCAGGGCGTGGCGCCGGCCGTTGACCGACGCCGAGCTGGGTCGGATCACCGATGTCGCCCGCAACGCGAGCGTCGTCCTTGGAGACTGGGATCGAGGCCTGGAGTACGGGGTCGCCAGCATCCTGCAGTCCCCACACTTCCTGTACCGTGTGGAGCTGGGGGAGGACGACCCGGAACTGCCCGGTGAACATCGGTATACCAGCACCGACATGGCCACTCGCCTGTCCTACTTCTTGTGGAACTCCACGCCGGACGATGAACTATTGGCTGCAGGCGAGGCCGGTGAGCTGGTGACCGACGCTGGCATCGACGCTCAGGTCGACCGGCTGCTCGCGGACCCGCGGGCGCGAGCGGGAGTGCGCGACTTCTTCGACCAGATGCTCATGTTGTACGAGCTAGAGGACCTGAGCAAGGACCCGGCGGTCTACGTCCACACCAGCTCCACCGTCGGGAGCAGCGCCCGCGAGGAGACGCTCGCGCTCGCCGAGTGGCTGGCCTTCGATGAAGACGGCGACTACCGCGACTTCTACACCAGCACCACGACGTTCATCGACTCCAAGCTCGCGACCATCTACGCGGTGCCCGCCCCGTCCCTCGCCGGGTTCGCCGAGACAGTGTTGCCGGCAGACGGCGGCCGACGCGGGTTTCTCGGTCATGTGAGCTTCCTGGCGTTGCAGGCCCACCCCACGTCCACCTCGCCGACCCGCCGCGGCCAGTTCATCCGTGAAGTGCTGTTCTGCACCTCGCTCGCCGCCCCTCCCGCGGACGTTGACACCTCGATCCCCGAGCCTTCGGCCTCCTATCCAACCATGCGCGCCCGATTGCAGGAGCACATGTCCAACCCGGAGTGCTCCGGCTGCCACATGCTCACTGACCCCATCGGCCTCGGGTTTGAGAACTTCGACGGCCTCGGCGGATGGCGGGTCACCGAGAACGACAACCCGATCAACGCCTCCGGGGACCTGGACGGCGCCCCGTTCACCAACGCCTGGGGGCTGGCCGGCGCGGTGCACGACAACCCGAACCTCGGCCCCTGCCTCACCCGGACCATGTACCAGTACGCCACCGGGCACGCGGTGGACGACCGAGAGAGAGACTTGATCTCGTGGCACGCTGACGGCTTTGCCAGCCACGATTTTCGCATCCAATGGTTGATCCGCGACATCACGGCGAGCAGCGGCTTCCGCCGCGTGGGGGCGGTGGAATGAAGCGCGTAGACCTCAGCGTGAAGCCCCGCCCTACGAAACACTCGCAGCCGGGCGTGCGCGAGCAGCACGGCGGCTACTCGCGGCGCACCATGCTGAAAGGCCTGCTTCGCGGCTCGGCGGTCGCGGTGGCGCTGCCCTGGCTGGAGATCTTCGCGGGTCGCCGGGCCCGGGCGTGCGACGACGGCTTCCCGCTGCGCTTCGGCTTGTACTTCTGGGGCAACGGGAATGTGCCCGAATATTGGGTGCCAGGCACGGAGGGCTACGATTGGGAGCTGAGCGAGCTGCTCACACCGCTGGCCGACGTGAAGCCTTGGGTCTCGGTGATCTCGGGTATGTCCGTGAAGCTCCCCAATACCGAGCCGCACACATCGGGCGCCGCCGGGCTGCTCTCCGGGATGTCGCTGGATACGATCAACGGCGAGTACACCTTCGCCGGCCCGACCATCGACCAGATCATCGCCGATCAGATCGGCGGTGAGACGATCTTTCCGTCCATCCAGACCGGGGCGACAGACTGCACCGGCCAGAGTTGGAATGGGCCGTCCAGCCGGAACTACCCGGAGACCAACCCCTACACGCTCTACGAGCGGTTGTTCGGCGCCACATTTCGGGCCCCTGGAGAAGAAGGGCTTGTGGACCCTTCACTCGGATTGCGACAGAGCATCCTTGACTCGGTGATGGAGGACATCCTCGCGCTGCAGTCCCGCGTGGGCGCCTCCGACCGGGCTCGGCTCGAGCAGCACCTGGACGGCATTCGAGAGCTGGAGACCCGGCTCGCGCGCTTGCAGGAAGACCCACCGAGCCTCGCGGCCTGCGTGCAGCCGCCCGCGCTCACCGCTGACTTCGCGGATCAAGAGGGCCGCCCACAGATCTCGGCCCGGTCGCGCGCGATGTGCGACATGATCGCGATGTCGTTCGCCTGCGACCAGACCAGAGTCGTCGGACACTACCTCACCGACCCGGTCGGCGACGTGCTGTTTCCGGGGGCCACCGCCGGCCACCACTCGCTCACCCACGACGAGGCCGACCCGCAGAGCGAGGTGCGCGCGATCACCACCGAGTGCATGGCCGAGCTGGCCTACTTGCTCTCTGCGTTGGCGAACATCCCCGAAGGAGACGCGACCTTGCTGGACCACTGCGTGATCATGGCGACGTCCGAGATCTCGCAGGGTCGTACGCACTCACTGGACGACATGCCGCTGCTGCTCTGCGGTGGCGGCTGTGGAGCGTTCAAGACCAACTACCACTACCGTTCCTACACTCAGGAGAACGTGTCCACAGCCATGTTGTCGGTGATTCGGGGCATGGGGATACCCGCTGCTTCGTTCGGCGCCGACGACGGACTGACCACCGACAGCCTGTCCGACATCGAGGCGTAGATGCTACTGTTCCTGCTCACGTGTCTGCTCGCTTGCCTCCCCCTGCGTTCGCCTGAGCCCGCCTGCCCGGGCGAGAAGACCGCGGTGTTCGTCATCTCACAGCTCACCTTCTCGCGCGAGCTGGAAGAGGGTGTGTCGGCGGGCTTCGATCTGGACGACGCGGTGAGCGCGGCGGGCGGCTCTTCGGGGTGTGGTTTGGCTGACTACACCGACCCGGACGGGACCCCGGGCGTCGACAACCAGTTCGCGCGGGTGCTGCCGGTGCTGGAGACCACCGAGGCACAGGCGCTGGAGCCGTTGATCCAGGCCGCCGTGGACGATGGCTCCCTGCTGATCACGCTTGAGCTTGGCAACGTGGACGCCGGGATCACCACGCCCGACTCCTCCGACACCTGCGTAGACTTCGCGTTGGGGCGGGCGACGGGCACCCCCTCCATGGGTACGGACGGCGCGATGGAGTGGAACCAGACCCTCGCGCGGGACACGCTCTCTCCGCGCTCAGAAGCCGGCGAGGTGGCCGTAGTGGACGGTCATCTGGAGGCGTCGGGCTTAGCGGTCACGCTGCCGGTCACCATCCTCGGCCACGAGCTGCTCGTCACCGTGCTGAACGGCTCGCTGCGGTTCGACGTGCAGGAGGACGGGTCGGTGGTGGGTACGCTCGCCGGCGGGTTGGATCAGGCGGAGCTGCTCGCCATCGCGGAGACCGACAACATCGACCCCGAGGTCACCGAGATGGTGGCGTCGCTGCTGGACTACAACGTCGACCTCGCCCCCAACGAGGCCGGGACCTGCCAGCAGCTCTCGATCACGCTGCAGTTCGTGGCGGTGCCGGTGTTCCTGCACGAGGGCGCGTGATCCTGCTCCTGATCGTCGGGTGCGCGGGACCGGACACGGGGACCCAGGACAGCGCGAGCTCGGCCCCCTTCGCGTGCGTGCCGGAGCTGCCGGAGCTCGATCTGGCTGACGCGGTGGTCGGCTACCGCTACGAACCGCATGACTACGCGCTCCCGTGGGACGACAGCGCCCGAACGATCGGCATGAACGTCTGGTACCCGACCGAGGCCCCCACCGCGGAAGGGGCGAGCTACATCGGCCTGTGGAACGACCCCGATTCGCGCGTGGACTCTCCGGTCGCGCCGTCAGAGTGCACGCGCCCAGTGGTGATCTACTCCCACGGGTCGCAGGCCTGGGGCGGCAGCGCCCACGCCCTGATGCGCCAGTTCGTACGCAACGGCTGGGTCGCGGTGGCGCCCGACCACACCGGCAACCTGCTGACCGACAACCTCGACCCGAGGCCGACGATCTACCCGCTGGTCCGTGCGACCGACATCGTCGAGAGCCTCGAGTGGGTGGCCGACCTGCCCGCGAGCGATCCCCTGTCGAGCCGGGTTGACACCTCTCGTGTGCTGGTGATCGGGCACAGCTTCGGCGGCCAGACCAGCTGGCTCCTGTCGGGAGTGGGGTTCAACGCCGACGGCGTGGCCGATCTGTGCACCGCAAACCCCTGCTCGCCGGAGGAGCAGGCCGCGTTCGGCACGCCGGCCGGAGACGACCGCATCGTGGGGGTCATCCCGATGGCCGGGTCGGCGGACGCTCAGCTCGTAGACGACAGCACATGGGGAGCTGTCCACACCCCGATCCTGTACATGACCGGCTCCGAGGACAACGACGGGAGCGAGCCTTACGCCCGATCGGCCGCGGCGGACGTGCGGTGGGCGGAGATCGATGGCGGGTGCCACGAGAGCTTCACCTCTACCGACCTGGCGTGTGACACCCTGCCCAAAGACGAGGGCACGGAGATCGTCGCGGCCTACGCTACGGCGTTCGGCTGGGCGACAGTGCTGGAGAGCGACGCCGCGGAGATCGCCGGCGTGCTGGAGGGGAGCGTGGTGGTGTCGGAGCGGGTGAGCCTGTCGCGGAGCAGGTGACGGCACCCCTGCCCCGGCCCCATGCCCCGGCACGCCTACTGGGCCACCCCGGTCTCGGGCCCGAACGAGAGCGCCGTCTCGCCGACGCCCACCTCCACCGGACCCAACACCCGCTGCTCGTCGTTCGCCGACTGCCCGTTGTGATCCCGGTCGAACACCAGCCGGAACATCACCTGGCGGGCGGTGATCTCTATCGGAGCCACGTCCGGCCGACTCAAGCGTACGCTCTGGAGCGGCGCCCCCTGTACGCTCTCGACCATCAGGATCAGGTCGCCGCCGGTGTAGTCGGGGACCTGAACGCGCACGTTGTGGGCGGGCGCCAGCGGGTCTACACCCCTGCCCTCGAAAGGATCGAAGAGGCGAACCCGAGGCGCTGGTCGGGTCGGAACCAACGGGTTGCCCGGCCAGCCCGCCGCCTCAATCGCCGCCTTCACCCCACCGGCGATCAACGTGTGCCCGTCAGCTGTGGGATGCATCTGGTCCAGGAACAACGCGTCCTCGCCTCGCCCGCTCGCAGCCACGATTTCGGGCACGTCAACGACGGGCACTCCGTGACGGGCCGCTGCGTCGCGCATGACCTCGCGGTACGGCCCCCACGCCGGGTCGGGCGACCGTCCGGGGCGCGACGCCGGCCCGACGTCCTCGCGGTTGGCGAGCATCAGAAACAGCACACCGGCACCGCGTTGCCGCGCGCGCGCGCACAGGGTGTCGAGGTTGTCGGCATAGTCGTTGATCGACACACGGCGCTTGCCCGACTTTGGGCCCTCGCCGCCCATCGACCAACCCACCTTGCGCGCCTGCTCCTGCCGTGGGCCGACGCGCAGCTGCCAATCGAGCCAACGAAACAGCGCAGAGTGGGAGAGTACGCCCCTGGCAGCATACCCGAGCGACTGCTCAAACCCGTTGTACGAGGCCAAGAGCTCGCGATCGACAAAGTCGTCGAAGTTGTTGTCCGACCAAAGGTTGCCGATCACCAGCAGGTCCGGCTCGAACGCCCATCCACGCATCTCCAGCATGTTGAGCGTCTGGAACGTGGACCAGCCCGGCGTGGCGCCGTCAATGACCTCGATCCCGGGCACCTCGATCCCGGGCCCCCCATCGGCGAGATCGAGCTCCAACCGGGCCGAGAAGACCTCCTCGTCGGCCACCCCGAAGCCGTAGACGCTGGAGTCCCCGAGCGTCAGGATCCTCGGCCCCGACTTTCGGCCGCGGTCCCGATCCCGAAACCCGAGCCGGTTCACGTGCACCCGCTTGCCATGCTCCTCACGATCCCCCGGCCGGAGCTGCCAAAGCAGCCAGGGATCGCCCTCGAGGGTGATGGTCCCGGCGGCGGGCGTGCCGGTGGGGACCGTCGGGTCGGGCGGCGGGACTAAACGAAAGAGCAGCTCCCAAGCGAGCAGTACGCCCCCCGCGAGGCCGAGCGCAGCCGCGCGCGTGCGGCTCCGGGCGGTCCTAACGGGTGCCGTCATCCACCTGAAGTGTACCGTAGAGGTGCAAGGCGTCATCAAGCCCGCGCGCGTCGGTCGTCGTGGCGCGCAGGGTGACGCCGGCCACCTTCTGTTGGGTCTGCGCAGGCATGGATTGGTCCATCGCGTTGACGATCGCGTCGAGGATCTTCGACTGAAAGAGCGCGGCCAGGGGGTCCACCAACAAGGCGCCGGGGCTGCTTCCGGTCTCGCGGGCAGCTCGTGCGACGAACGAGATCCTGGAGCGCCCGTTGTTCTTCACGCCGATGTCGCCAGTGACCTCGTAGTCGCGGTACCAGCCCCGCCCGACGAGCCTCCAAAGGCGCAAGTCGAGGGTGAACTGTGAGCCATCGACGTCGATGCTACGCGGGTCCGCGGCGACGTCCATCGACAAGGTGCCCGCCTTGAAGGCAGCCCGCCTGGCGATCCCCGCCACCGCGCCCTCGGACAGCGCCACCTCCACCCCGGAGCCCGGGGCGGGCAGGGCGCGCAGCGGTGCACCACCGGGCACGTCGGTGAGGATCTGGATCACGAAGGTCTCCGCTGTCGTCGTGAGCCGCAGATCGCGCACCGGGAGGGCCGCCGTGTCCAGCGTCGCGACGCGGATCGGCGGCACCTTGCCGGCGATGATCCCCCGAAGCCACTCCTGCAGCGGGCCGGAAGCGTTGATGCGGAGGTTTCCGAGCGACGGCACGTCGACCGTCAAGCTCTCGATGCGGCGTGGGCGGATCTCGATCTCGGTGCCGCCCTTGATCGACGCCGCGACCACCGCGCTCGCGGAAGCGGAGATGGGCACCGTGCCGCTGGCCGGGCCAGCCTCCCAGCGGGCGTGCCCGTCGAGCGTGATCTGAACGGCGAAGCAGGCGGCACAATCGGCAGTGACCCCGATCCGAACCCGCTTCACCTCCAGATCCGGTTTGACGCTGGCCTCGATCCCGAGCGGCAGCGGGATCTTTATCGCCGGCCTGTCCGCCATGATCGCCGTTCGAATCACGATCCGCATGGCTTCGGCCAGATCGGGCGCCGCGATCGCCACCGCGGCGTCGGGCTTCCAGTTGGACGGGACGTCGCGGGCCACCGCGAGCGCCGTCTCCCGCTCAACCCCATACATCCCGGTGACGTCGGGGGTGCAGCCCGCCACCAGCAGCGGGACCGCCAGCAGCGGGACCACCAGCAGCCGGACTACCAGCAGCCGGACTACCAGCAGCGGGACCAGCGGCGGGCGTCGGAGCATCGCCGGCTGGTAATCCGAAACCGGCGCGTGGGTGGACCGGCCTCCGGGCCGGTCAGGCTTCCAGGACCCCGACAAGCCCACCCGGAACCTGATAGCCGTTCGACGTGCCCGAAACCGTCGATCCCGTCGTATCCCTGGAGGCCAAGGAGCTCCCGGTGCGGGCCGCGGCCGCCCGCGACCTCGCGGTGCTCGGCACCGTGGAGCACCTGGACCTGCTCGTCCGACGCGCGATCGATGACCCCTCCCCCGGGGTGCGGCTCGGTTGTGCGGCAGCCGCAGCCGACATCCTATCTCGCCACCGCACCTCTCCAGCCGCCGACCGGGTCACCGCCGAGCATCGGGCGGCCCTGCTCCTTGCGGTCGGCAAGGCCGATCCGTCGCACAACGTGGGGCTCTTTCAAGTGTGCGGGGCGCTCGGCACCGAAGCCGCTACCCACCGCATCCTGATCGGCCTTCGCGACCCGCGCTCCGACGTCCGGGCTGGAGCCCTGGTCGGTTGCCTGCGGCTCGCCCAGAGCGCCACCGCGGCCGACGACTTAGAAGCGAGGCTCGTCCCGCTGCTGGACAACGAGAAGATCCGCCCCGAGACTCAGGCCGATCTGGCGAGCGTGTTCGCGACCCTCGGATACTGGAGCGCCATCAACGGTGCCCGCCGACTCGCGGAGAGCCCGGCGAAGGGCATCGCGACGGCCGCGGCAGAGGCGGTCGCGCGGCTCTCCCGCCCACCCGGCCCCGACGGGCTCTGGATCGACCTTGGCGTGGACGCGGGGGAAGTGCGGCCGGGGGCGCGCATCGCGGCGATGATCGCGACGGTCGGCGACAAGGTCTACACCGTCTCTCCCGGCGACACCCCCAAGGTCACCGCGTCGGCCCGACCGGCCCGTACCCGCCACCTGCTGCTCAGGCGTCCGGGCTCCAAGGAGGCCGCGGTGGAGGTGCTCCAGCTCGGCCGCCGGACCGCTTGGGCGCAGGACGCCGATGAGCAGGTCGATTTTGGGGACCTGCTCGTGCGCGCCAATGCGTGGGAGGTCATCCGGGCGTTGGACCCCATCCTCCCCGCCACCGCCTCGACCTTCCGGCTGCGGGGGGCAGCCGCGCTGCGTGAGGGACGCGCGGACGAAGCACTAGTGGCGCTGGCCGCAGCGACCGGCATGAAGCGTTGCCCGGTGGACGCATGGTACTTCCACGGGGCCGCGCTCGTTGTGAACGGACAGCCCGACTCGGCCAAGGAGTCTTTCGAGGGCTACTTGACGAAAGCGAGCAAGAAGGCTCAATTCATCTCCGCCGCGCGTGAGGCGCTAGCGCTGCTGGCGTAGCAGCCTGCCGCCCGCACTTCGTCACGCGTGATCGGGAGCGCAGTGAGACGATCGGCACCCGCTCAGGGCGTCGGCAGGGCCTCGTCTTCGTCCTCGTCTCCATCCTCGTCTCCATCCTCGTCCTCGTCGTCCCAGTCGTCGTCCCCGCTCTCGGATGCGTCGTCCTCGTCGTCCTCCTCGTCGAGGTCGAAGAGGTCATCGGCCTCGTCGTCGAGATCGTCGTCCTCATCCGCATCGACGTCGTCCCCGGTGCCAGCGAACTCGTCGTCTTCGTCGGCTTCGTCGTCATCCTCGATAGCGTCGTCGTCAAAGTCGTCGTCGTCGAACACATCCTCGCCCTGATCGGCCGGAGCGGGCGGTGCGCTCGGGGCCTGCGGAGCCGCCACCGGAATTGCCGGCAGTCCACAAAGCAGCTCACGAGATCGTTCGTTGGGGGACATGACAGGCTCCGTCGACCGGAACGTAACCCGGCCTGAACTTCGGAGGGCTGCAAGGCGGGTCGTTCAGGTCAGCTCGTCCAGAAACCGGAGCGCCCGCGACCAAGCCAGCCCGGCAGCATCCGGACGAGCTTCCAGCGATCCCGGATCCATGAACCCGTGGCCGCAGCCCGGGTACCGGAACACCTGAACGGCGGGGCTCGGCCCCCCTCGCGGCCGTTTCAGGCGCTCCTCAAGCAGGTCCACGTGTGACGGAGGCGCGACGGTGTCCTCCGTCCCGAAGTGGCACTGAATTGGGCAGGCCAGACCCGGAGCGAGATCCAGAGGTTGGACCGGATGGTTCCTGTCCGTGCCCGCGTACATGACCTGCCCACAGAACTCCACCACACCGGCGATCCCAGGCAGCGTGCAACCAGCCATCCGGGCGTACGTGCCCCCGGCGCCAAATCCAACCACAAAGCGAGGGTGACCCCGTGGAAGGCCATGCAGCGCGACACGAACGTCGGCCAGCGATTCGCTGTCAACAAGCTCCCTTGCCGCGCGGACTGGGCGTTCTGGGCGGGCGACCGAGTCTGGCTCGGGCGCCTCGCCTCGCCACCCCAGGTCGGGCAGCGCGACAACGTACCCTTCCGCTACCAGCCCACGCGCGAGCGCGCGCAGCCGTTCGTCCACGCCGGCCACCTCAGACAACAGCACCACCCCGCCACGCAACAGGGATGAGTCTTCGGGGACGATCTGCTCCGCGCTGCCTTGGCGCGTGTGCGACATGATTCCGGAGTATCCTGTCCACCATGGCCAAGGCTCTCAGGTTTCCCCCCGTGTGCCCGCAACCCCGGAAGGGCCGTCTCGCCCTGCTGGTCCTCGCCGCTTCGGCGGTCGGAGGCGTGCACACCGCCACCGCGGGCAGCGGAGGGCCGTCCGCCGCCGACCTTGTCTACGCCGACTCGAATGAACCCTCGGGCCCCAGCCACATCTGGCTGGACGCCAGCAGCGGCGACGCGCTCGTGCTCGGGGACGATGAGAGCGCCACGATCGACCTTCCGTTCGCCTTCAGTTGGGCGGACACCCCCTACTCGTCGGCCACCGTCTCCTCCAACGGGGTCCTCTACTTCGCGGGCGCGGGCCCGAACGGCACCACCGACGACCCGCTCGGCGCCTGCCCCGATGCCGCTTCGTTCTCGGGCGTAGCGGTGTTCTGGGATGATCTGGCGGCCGGCACAGTCCACACCCGCACCTTCGGCCGCTACCCCACGCGTACCTTCGTGGTGTCGTGGGACTCCCTCCAACCGGTCGGCAGCCCGGAGAGCGGGAGGGCGCAGCTCTGGCTCGTCGAGGGGCGCAACGAGGCGGTGATCGTCCTCGACGACCTGAGCTTCGGCGATGTCGCCCACGACGCCGGGGCCAGCGCCTTCATCGGCGGCGGGGCGTCGACGGCGGGGCTCGAGTTTGCCTGCGCGGGCGGGGTGCCGGACGGGACCACGGTGTGGTTCGCGGACGATGCCTCGCGGCCCGGCCGGGTGTCTATCCGCAGCGACGAGCTGGATGAGCCGTGGGCGGGAGACGTCGATTTCGCGTACGCGGGGACATCCATCGCCGCGGGGGACGTCAACGGCGACAGCGTCGACGACGCGATCGTGGGCGCCAAGGACCGCGGCTACGGCACAGCCTACCTGATGCTGCGCCCCTACACCGCGAGCACGTTCAACCTCGCAGACGTGGTGTTCAGCGGGAAGGGCTCGGGCGACGGCTTCGGGAGCGCGCTGCTGCTCGCCGATCTGGACGGAGATGGCCTCGCCGACCCGATCGTGGGCGCGCCGAACAACGATGACGCCGGGACCAACAAGGGGCGGGTCTACGGCTGGCTCGGGGGGGGCCTCCTCGGAAGTTACGCGGCCTCGACAGCTGACTTCACGGCATCGGGCGACACATCGGACCGCCCGGTGGCCGGCAGCTCGCTCTGGGGCGGCTCGGACATCGATGGAGACGGCTACCTGGACCTGCTGGTGGGCGCGCCCGACTCCGATCTGGGCGCCACCAACGCCGGGTCCGCCTATGTCTACTACGGGCCGTTGGGCGCTGGGAGCGCGAGCCCCGGCGCCACCTTCGCGTCCAGCCTCGCCTCGGACCGTTTCGGAACCCGTGTGTCGGGCGGGGACCTCGATGGAGACGGCAAGGACGAGGTGATCGCATCTGCCCCGCAGAGCGACTCCGGGGCGTCGGACGCGGGCACGGTGTCGGTCTTCGCGGGAGGAAGCTGGTCCGGCACGGTCGACGCGCTGACCGAGGCCGATTGCACCTGGGTGGACACCACCGCGTCCGACCGCTTCGGCTCCTCGCTGCTCGCCGCGGACATCGACGGCTCAGGTTTGCCGGACCTCATCGCCGGCGCGCCCTACGGGAACGGCGCGGCGAGCGACGCGGGCTACGCCTGGCTGCTCTACGACCCTGGCCTGTACGACTGCGCCACGACCACTGGGCTCGCCCACGCCAGCGTGAACGGCGGGGCAGCCAGCGAGAACACGGGGATGCAGCTGACCTCCGGCGACATCAACGGGGACGGCGTGGACGACCTCGTCATCAGCGCGACCAACGCGACCACCGACGCCTCCGGCGGAGGCATCGCCTATGTCTTCACCACCGCCCCCGGCGGAGACGTCTACGCCGACGACGCCAACCACATCGTGCTCGGAGAGTCCACCGGGGCCGCGCTGGGCACCGGCATCGCCGTCGCGCGGGACGACGACCCGTGGCCAACCCTGCTGGCCACCGCGCCCTACGCGAACGTACACGGGACCGCCGAGGGCGCCCTCTACGCGTGGGCCTACATCCCGGACTTTCTCGACGACGACGGGGACGGTTTCGTGGACGTCGGGGCCGGAGGCAACGACTGCGACGATCAGGACGCCTCCGCCTACCCCGGCGGCACCGACAGCCCCCACGGCGCGGACGCCGAGAGCATAGACGCGGACAACATCGACGGCGATTGCGACGGCTGGACGGACGGCGTCGTCCTCGCCCGCACCGACCGCGACGGCTTCGACTACGACCTCGCCGACCTCGGCTACGACGGCGACGGCGCCCCCCACAGCTTCGATTTTGAGACCTACGCCACCTCCGCCAGCATCGGCGACTACGTCGGGGACGCCGCCACCCTGTCGTTCTCCGCCGGCGTCTACGCGGAGAGCGACGTGCTCGGCACCCCAGCGAACGGGGCCATAGCCGCCCAGTTCGTCACCGGGGTCCACACCAGCATGACGATGACCTCGACCACGCCGATCGAGGCGATCTCATTTCAGCTCTTGGACGGGACGGACACGTTCACGCTGACCGCTACTGGGACCGCGGGCACGCTCACCTACACGTTCACCGAAGACGCCAACGACCGCGCCGGCGGGACCTACCACGGATTCTCCTTCGCCTGGCCGGTAGACTCCTTGAACCTGAAGCCGCTCACGGCGGACGGGTTCGGCGTGGACGACATCGCCGTGCTCTACGCGACCGAGACCGATGCCGACGGCGACGGCTACACCGAGGACGACGGCGACTGCGACGACACACGCCCGGACTGCAACCCCGCGGGAGTTGAGCTGTACGGCGACGGCGTAGACAACGACTGCGACGGCATGATCGACGGCGGCAACGTCGCCACCTACACCGACGAGGCCCAGTGGCAAGACGCCTCGGGTATCGCGCTGCTCCAAGCGATCGACTTCGAGATCATCGCCTCCGGGGCCAGCTTAACGACCCAATACATCGATGTCGGCGTCTACTTCGACGCCGGGGCGATCGGCGCCGCCACGGTGGACGGCACCCCCGCGCACGACGCCATGGCCGCCTCCGACCCCGGCGGAACGCTGGTCATCACCTTCAAAGAGGCCCAGCCGGCTGTCGGCCTGTCCCTGCTGGACGGCGACGGCACCTTCACGATCGAGGGCTGGCTCGACAACTCGCTGGTCTACTCCTCGGCCCTCACACCCTCGACCGGTGACGAGTTCTTCGGGTTCGACTATGATTATCAAGTCGATGAGCTGCGCATCATCCCCCCAGACGCCTCCGAGATCTGGGGCCTCGACGACCTCGTATACAGCGCGCTCGGCCTCGACGATGCGGACGGCGACGGAGAGACCGAGCGCGACGGTGACTGCGATGACGCGGACGCAGAGGCCTACACTGGCGCAGACGAGGTCCCCTACGACGACATCGACCAGGACTGCTCTTCCCTCGACGAAAACTCCTCCAACGACGACGACTACGACGCCGACGGCGACGGCTCCGCGTCCACCGCGTGGGGCGGGACCGACTGCGACGACTCGGATGTCTCCACCAACCCCGACGCAGCGGACGAACCCTACGACGGCCTGGACTCGGACTGCGACGGCGCGAACGACTACGACAACGACAGCGACGGCACGGTGTCGAAGGACTGGGGCGGCACCGACTGCGATGACAGCGACGCTGAGGTGAGCCCGGACGCCACAGAGACGTACTACGATGGCGTGGACTCCAACTGCGACGAGCAGAGCGACTACGACAGCGACGGCGACGGCCATGCGTCGGGCTCCTACGGGGGCAGCGATTGCGACGACGACGCCGTGGACACCCATCCGGACGCAGAGGAGATCCCCTACGACGGCGTGGACGAGGATTGCTCCGGCGGGACCTCGATCGACGACTACGATGCCGATGGCGACACCTATGTCTCGTCATCCTACGGCGGGACCGACTGCGAGGACCGGATCGCCAGCGCCTACCCCCATGCTCCGGGCGAGGCCTGCTACGACGGGGTGGACACCGACTGCGATCTGGCCAGCGACTACGACTGCGACTACGACGGGTACGACTCCGCAGCCTTTGGGGGCGACGACTGCGACGACGCAGACGCCACGGTCAACATCGCCGCCGTGGATACGATGGGCGACGGGCTGGACAGCGACTGCGACGGGGGGCCGGACTACGACTTCGACGGCGACGGGTTCGACGATGTCGGCTACGGGGGCACGGACTGCGACGACACCGACCCGACGGCGTACGTTGGCGCAGCCGACCCCTGCTACGATGGGGTGGACAGCGATTGTGTGGGGAACGATGACTTTGACTGCGACAACGACGGTGACCCATCGGACGCCTATGGCGGCGCGGACTGCGCGGACGCGGACACCGAAATATCCTCGTTAATGGAGGATTTTCCATACGACGGCATCGACACGAACTGCGACGGCAAGCCCGAGTACG
Organism: Myxococcales bacterium; assembly: GCA_009692605.1. GTDB lineage: Bacteria > Myxococcota_A > UBA796 > UBA796 > SXON01 > CAIUMM01. The sequence continues at coordinate 13,118 of SHYV01000027.1, read as the reverse complement.
ACGACGACGAGGACGGCCACGACTCGATCTGGTACGGCGGGGATGACTGCGACGACACCGATGACACTGTCTACCCCGAGGCCGCCGACACCTGCTACGACGGCATCGACAGCGACTGCGACGAGACCTACAGCGACGACGACTGCGACCACGACGGGTTCGCCATCGCCACCGACGCCACCCCGGACGGCGACTGCGACGACACCGACCCGGCCAGCTACCCGGGCGCTCCCGAGACCGCCGGCGATGGCATCGACCAAGACTGCGATGGTGTCGACACCACCCTCTGCACCGACTGCGACGGCGACGGGCACGACGGGGCCAGCTACGGCGGGGACGATCCAGACGACACCGACGCCTCCACCTACCCCGGCGCCGAGGAGGTCTGGTACGACGGCGTCGATCAGGACGGTGACGGCGGAAGCGACTACGACGCCGACGGCGACGGGCACGACGCGGCAGCCTACGGCGGCGACGACACCGACGACACCGACGACACCGTGTACCCGGGCGCCGACTCCGACTCCGACACTGACACCGACTCGGACACTGACTCGGACACTGACACCGACTCCGACACTGACACTGACACTGACACCGACTCCGACACTGACACCGACTCCGACACTGACACCGACTCGGACACCGACTCGGACACCGACTCGGACACCGACACCGACTCGGACACCGACTCGGACACCGACTCGGACACCGACTCGGACACCGACTCGGACACCGACTCGGACACCGACTCGGACACCGACTCGGACACCGACTCGGACACCGACACTGACTCGGACGCTGACAGCGGGGACTGGACCCCCGACACCGGAGCGTACCTGCCGGGCATGACGGAGCGGGAGACGGGCACGTGTGGCTGCGGATCAGGAGGTACGCCCGGCCTCCTCGGGGTGCTCTGCGCGCTGGGGGTCGTGCGCCGACGGCGTGCACCCAGAACCGGTTAGAGATCCTGTGACGATGCCGAGCCCACCACCACGAGCGCTGCCGGCCCCAACGCGGGACCATCGCGGGGAACGGGCGCCAGCGCCGCAGCCCACGGGCTCCAAGTGAGGGACACCGCGCGCATCCTCATCGTGGACGACACGCCCGACCACCTGAGCCTGCTGGGGGAGCTGGCCCTGCGTGACGGCTTCACCCCGGTCTACGCGAGCAGCGGCGCCGAAGCCCTGCAGGTTCTCGAGCGTGAGCCGGTAGCGATCATGCTGCTCGATCTGGTGATGCCGGACATGGACGGCATGGCGGTCCTCGCCGAATTGTCCCGACGCGGCCTGCTTGGAGCCCTGCCGGTGGTGATCGTGACCGCGCTGGACGACCGTGACGCCCGCCTGGCCGCCCTTCGCGCCGGCGCGATTGACTTCATCACCAAGCCGATCGACCGCGTCGAGGTGGCGTGCAAGATGCGCTCTCTGGTCGAGCTCAGCCGCCTCCGCGCGGAGTCCGTTCACGGGTTCAAGCGGCGCGCGGCCGACGAGCTGCAGGCCCGCGTGGAGTCGGCGGTGGCCGGACTCCCGCTGGTGATCTACGAGATGCAGGGCCGCGACACTACCGAACACCGTGGAAACTGGCTGATCGGGGACAGTGTTGCCGTGGCCGGGATGAGCCGGGATGCGCTTCTGGCAAAAGCGAGCTGGTTAGCTCAAGTCCACCCGGACGATCGCGAACACGCGATGGCCCTTCTGGCAGGCGCCCTCGACGGCACGACCCCACGCTACACCCACCGCTTCCGGCTCAAAGTGGCGGGCGAATACCGCTGGCGGCTCAACGCCGCCTCGCTCTGCCCAGAGACCGGCTGCCTGCGCGGGGCGCTGCTGAACATCGACGAGCAGGTTCAGCTCGAAGACCAGCTTCGACACACCCAGAAAATGGAAGCCATCGGCAAGCTCGCCGGGGGGGTGGCCCACGACTTCAACAATGTACTGGCGATCATACTTGCTTATGTTGGCTTCGTCCGGGACGCGCTCCCCCCCGGAGACCCCCGCCGGGAGGACCTCGAGCAGGTCGCCAGAGCCGCTGACCGTGGGACCGGACTCGCAACGCAGCTCTTGACCTTCGCACGCCAGCAGCCGGTCCTGAGGCAGCCGACCGACTTGAACGTCGCGCTGGCCGGGGTCGAGCGGCTGCTGGTCGGGGCGCTGGGGAGCGGCATCGACCTGACGATGTGCTTGTCCGCAACCCCCATGATCGTCGAGATTGACCGCGTGCAGTTCGATCAGGTGCTGTTGAACCTCGCCGTAAACGCCCGCGACGCGATGCCAACGGGAGGGTGCCTGTCCATCGCGCTGGAGCAGTTCAACGAGCGCTGGATCCAGCTCCGGGTGACCGACACCGGCGTCGGGATGGACGCCCACACCCGCGAGCGCGTCTTCGAGCCGTTCTTCACCACAAAGGCGGTGGGCAAAGGGACAGGTCTCGGACTGGCGACCAGCTTCGGCATCGTCAAGGCGGCCGGCGGATCGTTCCGAGTGGAGAGCGCTCCCGGGCAGGGTGCCAGCTTCGTCGTGGAGCTTCCGGTCGCTGCGGGGCCAGCGGATGCGGCGCCCCCGGCTGACCCAGCCGCCGTGGATGCCGCGCGAGCCAGAGGAGCGGTGCGGGTCGGCCGCTCGGTGCTGATCGTGGAGGACGAACACGAGCTTCGCACGGTGATGCGGCGTGTCCTGGAAGGCGCCGGCTACGAGGTCCACGTCGCCGCGAACGGGCTCGACGCCATCGCCAAGCTCGATGCCCTCGCCCCGGTGCTGTCCGCGGTGATCTCCGACGTGAGGATGCCGGGGTGCAACGGGTACGTCGTCGCGGAGCACGCGGCAAAGGTCGCGCCAAGAGCAGCGATCCTGCTCACCTCCGGCTTTGTAGATGGGCTCGAGCAGCGAACCGGCGTGCCGATCCTGTGGAAACCGGTCCCCCCGGCCCGGCTCCTGCAGGCAGTGGCGGAGGCGATCGTCGCCCGCCGCACGTCCCTGCCCCCGTTCACCGTGGCCGCCAGCGCGAGCCGTCCCCCGGCTGTACCTCCCAGAGCAGTCCAACGTTCGCTCGCGCCAGAGACGCGGAGCCCGGGCCCAGCGCAGCCCCGGCGCGACCGCCTGCTGGTCGTAGACGACGATGAGGCCATCGCCCTCGCACACCAGCGGGCGCTGACCCACAGCGGCTTCGACGTGACTGTAGTCGGATCGCTGGCGCGCGCCCGCCACGCACTGTCCGAGGGCGATCTGGACGGCTTGGTGATCGACGCGGCCCTCCCGGACGGGAGCGGCTTCGACTTGATCGGCGAACTGCGCGGCGCGCGCTCGGAAATCCCGGTGGTGATGCTCACCAGCGCCCCGTCCGTCGAGTCCGCATCGAGGGCGGTCCGGAGCCGCGTGAGCGACTACCTGCCCAAGCCTTTCCCGAGCGAAGAGCTGGTGACGGTCGTACGAGCCGCGGTCGAGACAGGGCGGATCGCCCGGCTACGCTCAAAGCTCCTCGCCGCGCGCTTTGGCGGCGACGAGCTCGTGGGCGACATCGCAGCCACCGCCCGGAGCTTCGCAGAGGCGTTGACGAGGATTCAAATCCTGTTCCAGCCCATCGTCCGGGCGGCCGACGGCACGGTGTTCGGGTACGAGGCGCTGCTGCGCTCCGACCAGCCCGGATTCGGCGCCCCGCTGCGCCTGCTCGCGGCGGCCGAGGTGCTGGGTCGCGTCGACGATCTAGGTCTGGCGGTTCGAGGCTGCGTCGCGCTCACGATGCGGGCGCACGTGCACCGGACCGAGGCGATCTTCGTGAACCTACATCCCTCCGAACTGCGAGCCGAGCTGCTCACGGCGGTCACCGAGCCGCTGGGCGAGCACGCAGCGCGCGTGGTGCTGGAGGTCACCGAGCGCGCTTCGCTCGACGTGGGGCCGAGGCTGGTAGACGAGCTCGCCCAGATCCGCGAGTTCGGCTTTCGCGTGGCCGTGGACGACCTCGGCGAAGGCTACGCTGGGCTGGCCAGCCTGGTGCACCTGCGCCCCGATATCGCAAAGATCGACATGTCACTCGTGCGCGACATCGACCGGGCGCCCCTAAAGCAAGACATCGTCGCTGCGCTGGTGGACATGGCCAAGCGCTCGGGCATCCTCGTGGTCGCCGAGGGGGTCGAGACCAAGGGCGAAGCCAGACTGCTCACCCAGCTCGGGTGCGACCTGCTTCAGGGCTATCTCTACGCGAGGCCAGGGCCTGCGTTCCCGCCGGGTGGGCTCCTCCGGGTTCCTTGAGCCGGGTTCCTCGGGACGGGCCCCTACCGCCCGTTCCGGGCTGACCACCCCGGATCGACGAGCTCCATCGACATCGCCGAGGGCTCATGGTTCGGGTCGCAGCGGTATCGGGTGAAGTCGGTCACGCCAGCGGCCCGGAGCACCTCCTCGTCGAGCCATGCGCGAAAACTGCACTGGCGCGGGTCGCGGGAGAGCAGCTCCACCGTGGCGTCCGAGAGGATGTCGGGTGTACGCCACTCTGAGTCGTCGCCCATGCCGAGGTTCACGGTGGCTGCGGTCTTGATCGCGGTCACCGGCCAGAGGGCATGGGCCGCGATGCCGTTGGCCTTCTCCTCGGCGTCGATCGCCATGGCGATCAGCGTCATACCGAGCTTTGAGACGAGGTAGGGGCCCTTGCCCGGGGCCGCGGTGGCGAGGAAGGGGGGCGACATCATCACGATGTGCCCCCCACCGGCCGCCCGCATGTGCGGGATCGCCGCCCGAGCCACCGCGAAGCTGGCGCGGACATTGACGCTGAACACCAGATCGAACTTCTTCTGGGGCCAATCCGCTACTGGCGCCCAAAAGATCGCACCGGCGTTGTTGACGACCGCGTCGAGCCGGCCGAAGTGCTTCACTGCCTGCTCGACGATGCCCGAACATTGTTCGGCATCACGCGCGTCGAACGGCGTGATCAGGGCCTCGCTGCCCGCCGCTTCCACGCCCCGCGCGGTGTCGTGAAGCGTGCCCGGCAGCCGTGGGTCGGGGTCCACAGTCTTCGCCGCGAGCACGATCCGCGCGCCCTCCCGGGCGCACCCGAGCGCGCACGCCTCCCCCACTCCACGGCTCGCGCCGGTGATGAGAACGACCTTTCCTTGCAAACGTCCGGCCATGATCTGCTCCTTCGAGTCGGTTCAGTTGTCCCAACGCGGTGTGTCGCGCGGCGACCTCCCACCTTCGTGAACGGCGAATCGACGCTCCACCTGAGCGCGCTGCCGCTGCACCCGAAACCGGCGTATACCGCCCTGGTCCACAAACTGGAAGACGAAGGCCGAAAGCCACGCGGCCACCGACATCCACGTGAAGTTCGACGGCTGGTAGATGAGCCAGAGCAGCGCATACAACCCTGAACCCCAGGCGAACCAGATCGCTTGGATCGGCAGGACGAACATCAGCAGGATCTGCGCGTTCCCGAAGTAGAAGCCGAACAGGCAGACCAGCGCCAACAGCAGCGGCTCGTACCCCACGTACGGGATGAACTGGAGCAGCCCGGTCGGCTGGAGGGCGAGCGTCGAGACCACGGTGCCGGCCCAGATCGCCAGCATGGCGTACCCGAGCTTCCGAAGGCCGAGCAACCGCTGCACGGTCGCCACGAAGAAGAAGATCCCGAGCCAGCCAGCGAACGCGCTGCGCGGGTCTGGGCCCGTCAAGAAGAACGAGGTGATCGGCTGCCAGGGGAAAAAGCCGCTGCCGAAGCCGTGCCACCCCAGGGCGGCGTCAATCAGGCCCCGGCTCGCCAGCTGGATCGCGTAGATGATGAAGCTGCCGATCAGCAGGTTGCGGGAGAGCGGGGTCAGGTTCTGCTGGAGCATCGCGCTCCCACTGTATCCACCCAGCCGTCAGACCGGCCTGAACTTCGCCTCCCGCCCACGAATCGGCTACCCCGCCCCCCCCCGTGGTTCGCCTTGATGTACTCCTTGCTCTGCGCGCTCGCCATCGCCCACCCCGGCGTGCACGAGGCCTCGGCCCATCCCACCCCGGGGATCCTGGGCCAGCGGCTTGACGTCCACGTGGAGAAATCTGCGGCGGGGACCAGCGGAAGCGGGCTCCGCGTACGGGTTGTGTACAGCGCCGAGGTGCCGGAGCGGCGGGTGCTGGCCGAGGTGGCGGCGGAGTCCCAGAACGGCGAAAAGAGCTACGCCTCCCGTCGGCTCCTCGATCTCGCCGACGGCGTCAGGGTCCGCTGGGACGGAGTGACGCTGGCGACCACGAGCGTACCCGTCGAGCACGCCGCGCGAAACGGCGAGCCCGGGTTTCTGGAATTCCACGTTGAGATGGAGGCCCCGCTGCCCTCCGCCCACGGCACGCTCGATGTGACAAACGGCAACTTCCCGGATGAAGACTGTTTTTTCGCCACCTCCGTCGCGCTCCCCGGAAGCCTGGTGGTCACCGGGACCAGCCTCGCACACGTGCGGGATGGCCTGCTCCGCGACAGCACCCACGGCGCATGGACCCGAAAAGACGCCGCGCGTGAGCTCTCGCTCTCGCTCAGGCCAGCGCAGATCTGGGAGGAGCGGGACGGCGAACACGCGCTCCCTGACCGCATGGCCGGCCTCTCCTCGCTCGCGATGCCGCGTTGGGTTCAGGGTGGGGTGGTCGTGGCGGCGGCGTTGCTCGGCGGCGCGATCTGGCGCCTGTGGGCTCGCCGATGAGCGAGCCACGTAGGGGGGGGGCCGGGGGAGCAGGGGGAGCGGGTGGCGCCGGGGGAGCGGGTGGCGCCGGGGGAGCGGGTGGCGCCGGGGGAGCGGGTGGCGCCGGCGTGACCGCGCTGCTCGGCGCGGCGAACGCCGCCGGGCGGGTCACGGGCATGGCAGCGGAAATGGTGATGTCGGCGGTGTTCGGGGTGGGCATGGCCACCGACGCATACTACGCTGCGATGCGGATTCCACAGCTACTTCGAGAGCTACTCGCGGAGGGCAGCCTGCAGAACGCGTTCGTTCCTTCTTTCGCGGATGCCGCGGAGAAGGAAGGCGTCGACGGCGCCTGGCGGCTCGCGAACGCCTTTCTGGGTGTCCTGCTCATCGTGCTCGGTGGGACGGTGGGCGTGCTCTGGTTCGGGGCGCCCCTGCTCGTTCGGCTGATGGCCGAGGGCTTCACGGAGAGCGCCGACAAGTACGACCTGAGCATCTCGCTTACGCGCTGGCTGTCCCCCTTTCTGGCCGGGCTCTCGCTGGCGGGCTTCGCCGCGGCGATGCTGAACGTCCGCGGGAAGTTCTTCTGGCCCGCCATGGCACAAAACGCCTTCAACCTGCTGATCATCGCCGGCGCGCTCTGCTCGGACCGCTTCTCGGCCTGGACCGGGCAGCCGCCGATCACGGCGGTCGCCTTGGCGACCACGCTCTCAGGGTTCGTGCAGCTCGCGCTCACCGCACCGGCGCTGTGGAGGGAGGGCTTCCGGTTTCGGCCCACGCTCGGTGGGCATCCTGGGCTTCGCCGGATGCTCGCTTATCTAGGCCCCGCGATCGTCGGCGTCTCCACGGTGCAGTTCAACCTCATCGTCGAGAGCCAGTGGGCCAGCGAGTACGGCGACGGGCCGGTCACCTGGCTGATCAAGAGCTTTCGCCTCGTCCAGATCCCGCTCGCCGTGTTCAGCGGAAGCGTAGCCACGACCGCGCTCGCCGCGGTCGCCATGCACGTGGCCCGGCGGGAGGACCGACAGGCTGGAGACGAGGTAGCGCGTGCGTTGACCTTGAACGCCGCGCTGGTCGTGCCCTGCGCGGTCGCGTTTTTCGTCCTCGCCCACCCCCTTGTTGAGCTGCTGTTCGAGCGGGGCGCGTTCACCGCCACCGACACCGTCAACACCGCGAACATGCTTCAGATGTACGCGTTGGCGGTGTTCGGCATCTGCACGCACCGACTGGCTGTCCCGATCTTCTACGCGCTCGGGAGCCCGACCACCCCGATGCGTCTCTCGATCGCCGCGATGCTGGCGAAGATCCCGGTGGTCCTGCTCCTGACACGTGGACTGGGCTTCGGGGTCGAGGCGCTCCCGCTCTCCCACGCGGTCACCGTGACCGGTGAGTGTGTCTTTCTCGCGTGGTTCCTCCGCGGGCGGATCGCCGGCCGCGGTGTGGTCCGAGAGCACGCGAAGATCGCCGTGGCCGCGACGGCCCTCGGGGTCGTCGCGTGGCTCGCGCGGGACCACATGCACGTACTCGCTGTCTGCGGGCTTGGGTCGGTCGTGTACCTCGCGATCGTGATCCCCAGCGGGGCGTTGAAGGTGGACTTCCTGCGCGCGCTGCGCCAAACGCCCGGCCTCCCTCCCACCGTGAGCGCGGCGACCGAGGCCGCCCTTCGGAGCCTAGCCGCGGGCGGGCGGGCCATCGAGCGAGACGGCCGGCTCACCATCGAGGACGCCGCCGGGCACCGAAGCTGGGAGGTGCGCGCCATCGACGGTCAGCTCGACGCGACCGCGCTCGAACCGGGCGGGACCGCGCTCCAACCGGGCGGCACCGCCCCGGCGGGTGGCTCGCCGGGACCGAGCGCCCGCAACGTGGCCGTGATCATCAAGCCCGGGCGTCCGCCCAGCCTCGTCGGGCTGGTGCTGGAAGGCCCTGACGGTGAGCTGGCCTGGCACGTGTCCGGAGCCACGCTGGTGGCCGGCACGACCGCCGGGCCGAGGATTCGGCTGTAGGCCCAGCGAGCGCCCCGCACCGGGACGCCCACCCAAACCGTGCACAAGACGGCGCCGCCGAGCGCTCCCGTCACGCTCATCGTCTGTAGGGAGCGCGGCCGAGCTACCCAGCACACCCGTGTGGTGCGCCGGCGACAATCTCAGTGTTTGTCGGCGGGTCAACAAATTTTCGGACCACACTACATCCGATGCTCACCGCATGCACCCCCAAGAGCAGCGACGACACGTCCAACCCAGCCGACCCGGACGCGGATACCGACGCGGACACCGATGCCGACACCGACACGAAGTACGCGGGGTCAGACACCTCGACCGACGTGGCCTCGACGTCGGACAACTCAGGCAGCGCGCAGACCGTCGCCGGGCTCGCCCCGAACGCCTGCGGCCTCTACGACATGAGCGGAGACGTCTGGGAGTGGACGCAGGACGGGTACGACAAGCACCTGAGCGACAGCATGACAGACCCTGTTGGCGCGGACGTTGGCGACTTCCGTGTCGGACGCGGTGGCGACTTTCTGGGCAGCGCGGCGCACGCGGACATCTCCCGCCGTAGTATCTACTCCTCCGAGGCTGCCTACCGTTGGGTCGGATTCCGGCTTTCGAGATAGATTCCTTAACGGTCGGGGGCGCGCTGCCCGGGTTCATGTACCTGCGCAGCTCAGCCCTCCACCATCCTCCCATCGACCAATCGAACGACCCGATCACACTTCGCGGCGAGCTCCATGGCATGGGTGACCACGATCAGGGTCACCCCGCGCTCCATCTGGACCTCACGGAGCAGGCCCATGACCTCGCTCGCGGTGGCCGGGTCGAGGTTTCCCGTCGGCTCGTCCGCCAGGATGAGCACCGGCTCCATCATCAGCGCGCGGGCCATGGCCACTCGCTGCTGCTCACCGCCCGAGAGCTCGCCGGGCCGGTGCTGCAGGCGTTTTTCCAGTCCCACGCGTACGAGTAGGGCGCGGGCTCGCTCCCTCGCCTCGGGCAGCGTGAACCGACCGATCAGCGCCGGCATCGCCACGTTGTCGAGCGCCGTCTGGTCCGGCAACAGGTGGTGGAACTGGAATACGAGCCCGACGTCTTGGTTCCGGTAACGGTCCAGCTCGGCCCGCGTCGCCCCGGAGCGCGCACGGCCGGAGATCGCGATCTCGCCGCGAGTGGGTGGCTCAAGCGCTGCCAGAATGTGCAAGAAGGTCGACTTTCCCGACCCGGACTGCCCGACCAGCGCGACAGCCTCGCCCGCGCCAACAGAGAGGTTGGCGCCCCGCAGCACGTCGATCTGCTGGCCACCTTTGTGGAAGGTACGCCAGACCTCGGTCACCACCACGTCGGCCCCCGGCCGGCGCGCTCCAGCCGCGAGGTCACTCATAACGAAGCCCCTCGACCGGATCGATCCGGCTCGCCCGCCAGGCCGGGTAGATCGTGGCCAAAAAGGAGATCAGCAGCGATCCCACCACGACCGTGACGACGTTCAACGGCTCGACGACCACCGGCAACGAGTCCAGGTAGTAGACGTTGGTATCCAAGGGGAAGCGGTACTGATCGAGGAACGCACATCCGAGCAGGCCAAGCGTGGTCCCCAGCACGGTCCCCACCACACCGACGATGCTGCCCTCGAGCACGAACACCGCCCGGATCATCCGGTCGCTTGCGCCGATCGCCTTGAGGATCGCGATCTCACGCGCCCGGGTGATGACCATCACGATGAGGTTGGTGACGATGCCCACGCCGGCCACCGTGATGATCTGGGCCAAGATGAGCCCCATCACGTATTTTTCAAGCTTCAGGGCGCTAAACAACGAGGCATTGACCGTGAGCCAGTTCTTCGAGTAGTACGGATATCCGAGCCTGGACTCCACCTCGGCCGCCACATCCGGCGCATCGTAGACCCGCTCGTCGGACAGCCTCGCCTCGATGGCGGTCACCCCGTTGCCGATCTCCGCGAACGCCTGCGCGTCCGGGATCGTGACATACGACCACTTGGTATCGTACTCGTAGAACCCGGTGTAGAACAACCCGGCCACCCGAAACGTCGTGGTCTTGGCGATCGGCATGCCAAAAGCACCGACCCCGCCGCCCACGGGGTTGATGACGTAGACCTTGTCGCCCGGGTACACCTTGAGTTGGTCCGCGAGCTCGCTGCCGAGGAGGATCCCGGGGAAGTGCTCGGTGTCGGTGACGTCCTGAGCGACCGCCGGCGGGGGGTCATGGAGCGTGTCGAGGATGTGTTGCTTCTCGGCGATGGCGAGCGACGAAGGTGACCCGAGCGAGCCGGTCTTGATGCTCGGCACGATGTCGGTGACCGTCGGCGTCAACACCGGGTCGATCCCCTTCATCACCGCGCCCGACGTGGCGAACTGGGAGCGCATCATGACCTCGCTGTATACGAACGGGCTGGCCGCCGTGATGCCAGGGGTGGCCTTGACGGCCTCGATGGCGGCGGACGGGTCGCCGATCGCGCCTTCGTAGGAGAGCACCACCACGTGCGCGTTGAAGCCGAGGATCTTGTCCCGCAGGTCGCCCTCGAAGCCCTGCATCACCGCCAGGACGATGATCAACATCTGCACGCCCAGCGTGATCCCGAGCACCGAGAGGATGGCGATCAGGCTTACGCCCGCGTCTTGCCGCCGCGATCGCAGGTGCGACCACGCCACCAGGAACTCAAACCGCATCGGGCTCCACGCTGTTGGCGACGGGCCTGCGGGTGGGGAAGAGGATCACGTCCCGGATGCTTTTGCAGTTGGTCAAGAGCATCACCAGACGGTCGATCCCGAGCCCCTCCCCCGCCGTCGGCGGGAGCCCGAAGCCGAGCGCGTCGATGTAGTCGGCGTCGAAGTGCATCGCCTCGGCATCGCCTCCTGCCTTGGCGCGCACCTGCTCCTCGAACCGCCTCGCCTGGTCCTCCGGGTCGTTCAGCTCGTTGAATCCGTTGGCGATCTCGCGCCCGGCGATGAACAGCTCAAAACGGTCGGCGATCGTAGGGTCAGCATCACTGCGACGGGCCAGCGGAGAGATCTCGATGGGGAACCCGGTGACAAAGGTCGGCGCGAGCAGCGTCTTTTCGACGTCCATGTCGAACACCTTCTCCCAGAACCGGCCGAGGGTGACGGGGATGTTCTCCTCGTTGAACTGTCGGTGTTTGTCCTTATAGGCTGCGGTGACCTTCGCCAGATCGTGCACGTCCGCGAGCTCGGTCAGCGGCTGCTCCGCTGCATACCCGACGCCCCGCAGCTGGTCGTAGACCAGCTCGGCGTAGGTACGGCGGGCCCACCGTCCGCCAAAATCGAGGACCAGGTCGCCGTAGAGCAGGGAGGTCGGGGTCTGCCCTTCACGCAGCGTCCCCGACTCCCGCGCCGCGGTGTGCAGCGCTTCCACCATCGCCGAGACGAGCTGCTCGGTCATCTCCATCAGGCCTTCCCAGGTCTGCCACGCCTGGTAGAACTCGAGCATCGTGAACTCGGGGTTGTGGGTCTGGTCGATCCCCTCGTTCCGGAAGTTCCGGTTGATCTCGAATACGCGCTCCATGCCGCCGACCACCAGGCGCTTCAGGTACAGCTCAGGCGCCACTCGCAGGTACAGGTCGAGGTCGAGCGCGTTGTGGTGGGTGATGAACGGCCGGGCCGTCGCGCCGCCCGGGATGGCGTGCATCATCGGGGTCTCCACCTCCACGAAGCCCCGCTCCTCAAAAAAGCGGCGGATATAGCTCACTACCCAGGAGCGGGTGAGGAACACGGCGCGGGACTCTTCGTTCACGAAGAGGTCGACGTAGCGCTGCCGCTGACGGGCCTCCGGGTCGGACATGCCGTGGAACTTGTCAGGGAGGGACCGTGTGCACTTCGACCCGAGCCGGATCTCCCGGGCTTGAACCGTCAGTTCGCCGGTCCGCGTGCGCATCAGCGCCCCCCGCACCCAGACGATGTCGCCGAGGTCGAGCTTCTTCCAGAGCGCGAAGCCCTCGTCACCGAGCAGGTCGCGCTTGGCGTAGATCTGGATGCGCTCGGTGCGATCGAGCACCCGCCCGAACCCCGCCTTGCCCATCTCGTTCTTGAATAAGAGGCGGCCGCCGATCTGGAAATCCTCGCCCATCGGCGTGAGCTCGACAGGATCCTCGGCGCCGAGCCCAAGCCGGGCGCGCTCGGCGACCTCGAACCGGGCCGTCTCTTCCCGCACGCGCTGCGCGGTGTGGGAAACCGAGAGACCATGAGGCCAGGGTGGGATGCCCTCCGCCTCGAGCTGGCGGGCCTTTCCGATGCGCGAGGGGTCGAAGTCGTACATAGCGGGCGGCTATCAAGCCGATGGCGGGAGCGCCGTGATCTCGCGGTCCGGATGAGCGCCGCCCGCGGCGGGGTCGAATACGAAAATTATTAACGCCGTGCAGGCGAGCGTCGGCTGTATGCTGCCCCCATGCCCATACACCTCTTACTGGTCGACCCGAACGGCGCCCTCCGGGACGCCTACCACGCTGTGCTGCACCGGGACAT
>SHYV01000026.1 GCA_009692605.1 Myxococcales bacterium | reverse complement strand
GGCGGCGTGTCGGTCCACAGCGTCGAGGGGGTCTGGTACGACGTCATGTACACCGGCACCGATCCGAACGGCGGCTGCGACCAGTGCGGCGACGTCTGGCAAGACGGCGTTGGGCTTGGACAAGCCTGTTTGGACGCGAGCGCGTGGCTCGAATGGGACGAGAGCCCCTGGTAGCGGTGCGCTGAACCTGGGCGCGCTGAATGTGGGCGCGCTGAATGTGGGCGCGCTGAATGTGGGCGCGCTGAATGTGGGCGCGCTGAATGTGGGCGGGCTGAGGGTCGCCGCTCGGGCGCTACCCCTCCGAGTACCCGCCCGAATCGTCCGGGTCGCCGTCCGGGTCGCCTGGCATGTCGGAGCCAGAAGCCGGGGGGGGCATGTCGTTGGGGAGGAGGTCCATGAGGAAGTCACCCGTCATCTCGGCCTTTTCGAGGGTCTCCTCCGACAGCTCAAGGGCGTTGACATTCGAGGTCGCATCGGTGGGGTCGAGCTCTGCCGCGCGGGCGAAAGCGACCCGGCTCTGCGAGAGCAGAGTGCGAAACGTCTCCTCGTCGCCGAAGACGACCTCGTCCGTGCTGGCCTTCTCCTTCAGGATCTCGCCGAGCAGCCCCCAGGCCAAGGCCTGCACCACGTTCTCAGCGACGTCCTCCGACCACTGCCCGCCGCTCTCCAGCACGCGGATGGCCTCGCGCAGGTCGGTCTCGGCGTCGTCGAGTTGGCCCATCTCCAGCCGGATGCGGCCACGCTCCATCCGGGGCTCCGGCAAGCGAGGCTCGACCAGGAGGATCTGGTTGAAGATCTCCAGAGCCTGATCCACCCGCCCGGCGTCGCGCGCGGCGAGCCCCTGTAGAAAGCGAGGGCCCAGCGCTGCGAGGTGCGGCTCCGCCTTGGTGTCGAGGTCTGACAGGGGGGTCGTGGTTGCCATGCCGGCGGGTAATTCGAAACGAGCAGGGAGCCCCGCGTTCGAGCCCAACCCCGCGTGTTAGGTTCGACGGCCACAAGGAACCCCCGTGCCGCACACCATCCTGCTCGCCGGCGGCGGAACCGGCGGTCACGTGTACCCGGCGCTCGCGATGGGGGACGCCCTGCGTGCCCGCGGGCACAACGTGCTGTACTTTGGGGAGGCAAGCCGCCTCGAAGGCCGGGTAGCCCCCCAACGCGGCTATGTGTTCCGGGCCGTGGAGGCAGCCGCTTTCCCCAGAGCGGGGCTGCTGGCCAAGGTGCGGTTCGCGTTCGGCCTGGTCCGCACCGCATGGAAGACGCGAGGCCTGGTGAAGGCCGAGGGCGCGACGCTGGTGCTGGGAGTCGGCGGATACGTGATGGCGCCGACCGTGCTCGGAGCCGCCCTGCTGGGCGTCCCCAGCGTGATCCACGAGGCGAACGTCACGCCCGGGCTCGCGAACCGCCTGTGCGCCCGCGTCGCCCGCCTCGTGCTGCTGACGTTCGCCGAGACCGCCTCGAAGATCCCCGGAAGGGTCGAGCGGATCCTCGTGGGTTGCCCTGTCAACCCGAAGGTGCTCGATGGGACCAGAGAGGCCGCAGCAGCGCGCTACGGCCTCGATCCCGAGCGGCCAACGCTGCTGATCGTGGGGGGCTCGCTGGGTGCGGCGACGATCAACCAGGTCGCGCTCGCCGCCGCGCTGGCGTGGTGCCGAGGGCCGGATGAGGGCAGCTCGGGGCCCCAGATCCTGCACATCACCGGCCCGCGCTACCACGCGGAGGTGCTGGAAGGCTACCGACGCGCGTTCTCCACGGCTGGGATTGGCGCGGAGCTTCCGCCCAGCCTGTGCGTGCGCGACTACGAAGACAAGATGGGCGAGGCCTACGCGATGGCCGATCTCGCGCTCTGCCGGGCGGGCTCAAGCACGCTCTCGGAGCTGTGCGCGCTCGGGAAACCGTCCGTCCTGATCCCCTCACCCAACGTGACCGACAACCACCAGGAGGGCAACGCGCGCGGCCTCGAGCGGGTGGGCGCCGCCTGCGTATTCGTAGAAAAAGGGCTGGAGGTCGAGGGCGCCGTCGCGGCGATGCGCACCCTCCTCGGTGAGCCCGGCAAGCTGAACGCCATGAGCGAAGCCGCACGGAAGCTAGGCCAGCTCGGCGCCGCCGAGCGTGTCGCGGACCTGATCGAAGCGCGCTTCCCGTCCTGACCGGGCAGACCCTCGGCCCAATCGGTAGCCCCTTCGCCCAACGAGCGGAGCTTCGGCCGCGCCGCTACTGCTTGACCTGCCGCTCTGCCTTCTTGAGCGCCCGCGCCACCTGCCGGGCATGGCGGGCTGACGCCAACCGCACCGCACGCTGGGCGGCGACGACGCGCCCGGGGTCGGTGGCCTTCAGCTGCTCAATCGCGACCCCGGGATCCTTGTCCTGCCGTGCGAAGGCAACGGCGAGCAGCGTGAGCGCCTCCGGCCGATCGGGCGAGCCGGTGTAGCGGTCCAGGAACCGGGTGGTGCGGCCCTCGACGGCAGGCCCAGCCTCCCGCCGGTCATAGAACCGGGCGATGAGGATCTCCTTGTGCCCAAGGCGATTGACCGCCTTGTCGTGGAAGCGCAGCACATCGGTGGCATGGGCGCTGCCCGGAAAGCGCACGTCGAAGCCGGTCCAGGTGTTCACGGCCTGGCGTGTCCAGGACTGGTCCTTCGCCGACACCCGAGGCGCCTTGTGGTACAGCGTCATCCCCAAGCGGTAGACCACGAGATCGAGCTCGGTGTACCGGGGGTGGGCGCGCAGGAAATCCTCGTACGCCAGCCGCGCCTGATCCCACTCCGACTTCTTGTAGTGAAGCTCCGCGATCGCGAGCTCGGCCTTCAGCGCGTAGGGGTCGTCCCGGAAGTAGGTTCGAACCCGGTTGAACTGCTCGATCGCCTTGGTGTACACGCCGCGCTTGGCGAACCGCTGACCGAGGTCGTAGGTCTGTTGGGCGGTGAGCCGCGTGGCAGCAGCCTGCGCCGGGGCGGGGGAGGCCAGCAGCGCCAGCAGCAAAAGGCACGCGATCAGCATGCGGACGGTGGAGCCGGCGAGGGGCAACACGGGGGGGCGCGGGGGGGGCAACACGGGGGGAAACGCTGCGAGCGACATAGCGGCTGGGCTATCGCGTGGGTCGTGATAGAGCGACCCCAGAGGTTCACTGTGCCCGCACCCGTCACGTTCAGCACGTTTGTCATCTCGCTCGCCCACTCGGCGCTCAGCCAGCTCGGGGACGACGCATCCGGCAAGGCCGACCCAGAGCTCGCCAACCACACGCTGCAACTTCTGGACCTGCTCGCCGAGAAGACGAAGGGAAACCTCGACACCGAAGAGGGTCACCTGCTCACCACCGTCCGCGCCGAGATCCGCACCAAGCTCGTGTGAGCCTCGCTGGCGGGCGTCGTTCGAAGCACCCGCAGAAATGCCGCGCTCCACGGTTGACACGACCATGGGTTGTCGAGTACCCTGCGCCCGCATTCGGCAGCCGTTCCTCCCTGCGAACGTCCCTACCCGTCACTGATACCCCCCAAATGGAGATGCAATGATCCGTCCTCTTTCCCTGTGCTCCCTGTTCTCCCTGATTGCGCTGGTTGCCTGCGGCGACAAGGCCGACGACACCGGCGGCACCGATGACACCGGCGGCAATGGAGGCGGCTGCGGCATCAGCGTGGACAGCACCACTCCCGCCCCCAACGCCACGGACGCCTACTACCGCGCGAACATCGAGTTCGTCCTGTCCGACCCGGACAGCACCGCGGCCGTCACCACGACCATCCCCGGTCATCAGGAGACGAGCGTCGACGGCCTGACCGTCATCTGGGTCCCCGACGACGCCCTCGACCCCGCCACCGCCTACAGCGTCACGCTGGACTACTGCGGCGGCTCCGTGGTGCTCGATTTCACGACGTCCGACCTCGGCACCTCGATGTCCGACCCAAGCGCGCTCCTCGGCAAGACCTACGTGCTCACCCTCGGCGATGCGCGCATCGTGGAGCCCGCCGGCATCGGCTCGGTGCTCTCCAGCTACCTCACCACCGACATCCTGCTCGGCGTCAGCGCCGTCAGCGATACCACGCTCGACATCGTCGGCGCGGTCGCAGTGGATGGCGTGAGCCCCAGCGTGCAGGACTTCTGCACCGAGACGATCGACTTCCCCACCGCCGACTTCGCCGACGAGCCGTTCTTCACCGTCGGCCCGCAGACCACCACGCTCGACGTGGCCGGCTACGAGATCGAGATCGGCGACCTCAACATCACCGGCACCTTCGCGGCAGACGGCAGCTACTTCGACGGCGGAACGCTCTCCGGCACGATCGACACCCGCCCGCTCGCCCCGCTCGTCGACGACTCCGGCAACGAGGGCGCCATCTGCGACCTCGCGGTGAACTTCGGCGCAGAGTGCGAGGCCTGCTCCTCAGACGGCCAGCCCTACTGCCTCACCCTCGTCGCGGATCGCATCCTCGCCGAGCAGCTCCCCGACACCGAGCTCCGCGAAGTAGGCACCAGCGACTGCGTGGACTGCGCCGCTCCCCAGGTTGACACCGACCTCTCCGAGACCTGCGACGTCACCACGCCGTAGCCCCGCGGCCCACGCCGAACCAGGCCCCCCGGTCGAACCCTCGACCGGGGGTTCCTGCTTTTTGGCTCAGCCCCCGGCCGCGGAGAGAACCCCGTTGACCACTTCGTCGCCGTGCAGCAAACGCGCGCGGTCGCTGATCCATCCGGGCACGCCCCCGCCGATCTCGGTCTCCCAGACGTAGCGGAAGCGGGTACGCCCGCCGCCGAGGTCCCAGGCGTCGTAGGCGCCGGCCGCGCGCAGCAGCCGCACATCGCTACCCGGTTCGGGAGCGGCGGCGCTCTCGGCGGCACGAAAGCGGACGTGAAAGGCCTGAATCGCGCCCGGCGGCTCGCTTCCCCTGAGCGCAGCGGCGGCGACCTGCGTGAAGCGCGCGACATAATCACGGTCGCTCAACGGGGACGGATAGTCCACGTGCACCCAGGCGGTGTCCGGGCCGAGGCGCTTGACCCGGTCCAGGTGCCCGAACATGGCCGGGTAGCCCTCGACGTCCTTGATCGCAGCGACAACGCGCTCGAAGGGGACCGTGGCGTCGCGTTCGACGTAGCACCACGGCAGCCCCTCGGCGTCCCGCGCACACTGGATGAGCGGATCGGCCTGAATCTTCGCCCAACCGCCGTCCGGAGGGTCGGGCCAGGCTGCCAGCGCGAGGGTGGACCAGAAGATGGCCACGCCCACAACGGGGAGCCGGATCAAAGGGAGCGTGCGCATCGCGCCACTGTAGTAGGGCAAATCGTCACCAGCCACCGGAACACCGCGAGCGGTCAAAAACGACCATGCAATTTGGGACCGGCCCGCCAGCGCCTGAGTCGTGCAGACTATGGCGCAGCGTTATACCCGTGTCACACGAAGGTTCCCCGCTTTGGACGTCGCCCCTCCGCTCGCCGATGGTCGTTATCGCCTTCTGAAGGTCCTCGGCGAGGGCGGGATGGCGATCGTGTACCTCGGGTACGATGAGCGGCTTGAGGTCGAGAGGGCTGTGAAGGTCCTCTCGCCGCTCCTGTCCTCGCGGGCGGACATCCGGAAACGGTTTGAGACCGAAGCCAGAACGATGGCGCAGCTGCAGCATCCCAACATCGTCAGCGTGCAGGACGTCGGTACCGACGGCGACCGCGTCTACATGGTCATGGAGCTGGTCGCCACCGGCAGCCTGATCGACAAGCTCGATCGCGAAGGCGCCATGCCGCCCCACGCAGCGTGTGACGCGATCATCGCGATCCTGTCAGGACTCCAGATCGCCCACGCCCGCGGCGTCGTCCACCGCGACATCAAGCCACACAACGTGCTCGTCACGCCCGACGGGCAGTACAAGGTGGCGGACTTCGGCATCGCACACGTATCGGGCGCCGACCGTTCGGCCACGCGCACCGGAATGGCGATGGGGACGCTCTCCTACATGGCTCCGGAGCAGCGCTCCAACGCAAAGCAGGTCGACGGGCGTGCGGACCTCTACGCCGTGTCCGCCACCTTCTACGCGTTGCTCACGAACACCGAGCCGTTTGAGCTCCACGCAGCTGACCATCAGGAGGAGATCTTCAGGGGGATCCCGAGCCCCTTGGTGGACGTGATGAAGCGAGCATCCCGGTTCCGCGCGGACGACCGCTTCCCCGACGCCGCCGCGATGATCACCGCCGTGCGCGAGGCCCGCGCCATGATCAGCCCCACCGGCGCGCCGCTCCAGCGTCGCGTGGGCACCGGGAACCCCACGCTGGCGCTGGCCCAGTCCGAGTCGTACATTGGCAGCGCGCCGCTCGGGGTCACGGCGTCAGGAGCCGCAGACCCACGCCCCGCCGCGAGGGACGCCTCCCACGCCGGATCCGGTACGTTCGCGGCCGCAGCGCTGGACCCGATGGACCCGCTGGACGACCTCCAGCCCGAACCCTCAGGCGCCGAGCCGCCGTCAAGCCCGGCGGCCGCGAGCGGCACACCGCAGCGGACCGAGCCACACCCAGCCACCCTGCCCACTCCGGGGACGCTGGCCCCTAAGCCCCTCGAGCATGACAAACCCTCCATCCACCCCGACGCGGAGGAGCCGGCCCGCTCGCCGGGACGCGGCTGGGTGATCGCCCTCGTCGGCGTGCTCGCGCTCGCCGCTCTGGGCGCCGTCGGGGCGGGGATGACGGATCGTTCGCGGGCCACCCAGACGGCCTCGACGGCCGCGCCCCCGCCGGGCCCAGCCGCACCCGCCGCACCCGCCACACCCGTGCCCGCGCCGTCCACGACCACGCTGGTCGCTGAACCCGTGCCGCCCCCCGTCGCTGCGGTCACGCCCAGCATCCCGACCCCCAGCATCCCGACCTCCAGCGTCCCGACCCCCAGCAGCAAAGCGCCTGTCGTGGCGACCAAGCCTGCGGCCGCCGCACGCCCGTCGGCGGCGCCAGTCGCAGCCGAACCACCCGCCGCAGCGCCCCCCGCGTCAGCTGCCATGCAAACGCTCTTCATCAACAGCCAGCCCTACTCCAACGTCACGGTGGACGGCAAAGCGGTTGGGTCAACGGGCTGGAACGGCACGGTGAAAGTGGGCAAGCACCGCGTGGGTCTGACTACGGCTGCCGGTCAAACCAAAGCGATCGATTTGACAGTCAAAGAAACCGAGCCCAGGCGCTATTGCTGGGACTTTACGGCGGAGGCCGAATGTTCGCGCTGATCTCTCTCGCATTCGCGGTGGACATCGTCGTCTACCCGGGCGGGGACCCCGCATCGTCGCTCAAGCAGGTCACGGACTTGACAGGCATAGCCGCGACCGATCTGCAAGCGCGCAACGTAGCCGAGCTCATGGCCAACAAGGCCCCGACGATGGTGAGCGGCGGCCATCTGGCTGTCTGCAGCGGGGCTCCGTCCTCGGGAGACACCGTCAAGCAGTCCCTGTCGCTCGCTGAGGGCGCGATCAAGTACATGGAGTACGGATCCGCCCGCGCCGCGCTCGACGCTGCGATCAAGGACCTCGGTTGCCTCCAGAGCCACGTGGACGCGGCTCAGGCCTCCCGTGCGTTCTACCTTCGCGGCATCGTGAACGCGGCGAAGGGCGATCAGGCGGCGTCTCGAGACGATTTCCGTCGCGCCCGGCTCTTCGCGCCCACGATGGTGTGGGATGACAACTTCGCGCCTACCGCTCAGGGCACGTTCGAGGCGATCGCCAACGAGGTGAAGACCGCCGCGCTGGTCTCCCTGACTGTGCTTCCCGCGCCGGCCGACGGAAGCGTGCGGATCGATGGGCGGTCGGTTCAGCTCATCGAAGGCCACACGGGCCTCGCTGTGGGCGATCACTACGTGCAGATCGGCGACAAGCCTGTCGTCACCTTCACGCTGTCGGTGGACGACAGCGCCCCCCCGATCCTGGTCGTGCCCAGCGCTGTGATGCCAGACGTGCTGGATTGGACGAGCGAAAGCGAGAAGCGCGCCGATCTCACTGCGGTGCTGGTCAGCGCGCTCGGGAGCGAAGGCACGGTCTACGTGGTGAACCCGATGTTCGTCTGGAGCGTGAAGCTGGGCGGGGCAGCCTGGGATCTGGTCGGCACGAGCGGGGCGACTGCTCCGCCATCGAAGCCTCCGGGTGCCAAGCCGTCGGAGAAGCCGTCGGAGAAGCCGTCGGAGAAGCCGTCGGAGAAGCCGTCGGAGAAGCCGTCGGAGAAGCCGTCGTCCAACGCGGACGTGCTCCCGGCAGCGCCGGTGACCCCAACCACGGCGAAGAAGAAGGGCCCGCTGGGTGCGATCCTGATCGGAGTGGGCGGTGCGGCCGGGGTGACCGGCGGCGTGGTGGGGGCGCTCGGGTATCAAAAGGCGCTGACCGCCCGCGACAGCTACGCGGCCCGAGTGAATGGCGACGAGGCGGTAGATCCCTCCGACGAGACCGACCCGGACGTCAAGAACTACCTCGCCGGGGGGGGCCAGGAGGCGCTTGGCTTCGTCATCGCCGGCGTCGGCGGGGCGCTCCTGCTCACCGGCGTGGTGGTCACGATCGCGTTCTGAGCGCAGGCTCGCGGCCGTACACGCCGGTCCTCCTCGACCGGCGGTTCAGGGCACCGCGCTCACGCCGGCCAACCAAACATCGTCCATCATCGCGATCTGCTGCATCGTGGTGTACCCGCCGACGCCGACTGCATGGATGCCCTCGCCCACGGTGATGCGGTACAGGTTCAGCTTGTTGCTGTCGGGGACGAAGCTCGACGAGAGCATTTGCGTGGGGTCGGTGGGCGCGCTGTAGACGCGGGCATCGTCCCCGATGGTGATCTGCGTCGAGTCGCCGAGACGGTTCCAGGCCAAACCGCCGTCGACCGAGTGCTGGATCGTCCGTGTGCCGTCCGTACCGTCGGTGATCGCGAACAGGACGTCGTCGTCGACCGGCGAGACGCCAACGCGCACGCCGGCGACTGGACCGTCTTCGATGCCCACCAGCGTGGTGGAGACGTCGTCCCAGGTGGACCCGCCGGTATGACTGAACTGCACTCCGCCGTCGCCCGCGATGACGACGATGTCGAGGTTGCTGGCGCTCACGCTCCCGCCGCGGGGCGGGAATGGCGGGTCGCCTGCGAGCGCCCAGCTGGCGCCGGCGTCGTCTGACGTGACAACCCCGCGCGCCTGCACGCCCCGGATCCGACCGCTGCCAAGGTCAACGACGGGAGGGTCTACGAACGGCTCCGCCGTGTCGAACGGCGCCCAACTGTCGCCCAGATTGTCCGAGTACGCCCCATCGCTAGACAGCCGGTCGAACGCATAGACGCGGTCCCCAGCGGCAGCGAGCGCCCAATCCCCTGTCGCGGGGAGGTTTCCGGTCTCCGTCCAGTTGCACCCGGTGTCGACAGAGCTGAGCACTTGCCCGCCCTGAACCGCGATCATCCCGCTCGCCCCGGCCACCGGGCCCGTCACCCCGGTGGTCTTCACCTCGGTGGACGGAGTCTCCGTCGGGGCGTGCAGTTCATCCCCTCCCCCTTCGTAACGGAGGATCCCACCGCTCGACCCGCGCACCCGTCCACAGACGCCAGCCGTGTCCGAGTCGAAGATGTGGGAGTTGTCGGAGGACTTGCCGGTGCACGCGGCAAGGGCCAGGGCGGCGAGGGTAGAAGGAAGGATGAGGCTGACTTGTCGCATCGTGCTTGGCTAACCCGCAGCGCCAGCCGCCGGCGAACACAGCGTCAGCCTGCCGCGAACACAGCGTCCGTCAGCATCACCGGGTAGCTGTACCCGCTCCCAAAATCCTGCTTCACCGCGACCGTCCCGGTCACTTGAAGGTGCTCCCCGATCGCCGCCGTCTCCGAGGAGGTCACGGTGAGATCCTCTCCGGCCGCGCCGCGGATGTGGAGCCAGTTGCGGCCCAGCACTCCCGAGGTCGACCGTGTGACGTCGCCGGTGATCGACACCTTCTGGCCGACGAACTTGGACGGGTCGGCGATGAGCGCCGCCATGGTCACCGTGTCCGGACCTGTAGCGGGCGGCCGGACAGCAGCGGGCCCGACCGCCGGGGAGCGGACACCAGCGGGCGCTGCTCCGCTCGAGGTTGAAGAGGGCGCGATCGAGCGTACGAAGTACACCAGCTCGAAGTCCCGCGCGAGGCTGTCGCTGTGGAAGTTCACCATGCGCATCTCCGTACTGAAGCTGGCAGCGCTGCCCAGCGCAGGCGCATCACCCCTCGCAGCGGCCCAGACGTCGGCGCCGTCCGCCGTGTGCACACGAACGTACGTATACGAGCCGGCTGGGAGGGTCTCTGCGACCGTTCCCGAGATCGTCGACGCCTCGCCAGCCCCTACGGCGGGCATCGAGTGGCCCGAGCCAGCCCGGGATGCGCCCGAAGGTGCAACGGCCACCGGGCCCGAAGGAGCATCGACGGGCTCCGGAGTGGAACATGCGACGAGTACAAGAAGAAGCAAGGTGATCTCCTTTAATGCTGTGGGCCGCCGCGGGTCACGGGCCGCCAGGGCTCACCGGCCCCGGTGCTGAGGCACCCACGGCAGCGTGGACCCGGTCGACGTAGGGCTGCAGCCCCTCGGGCACCGCGATCGCGATCGCCTTCACCGGCTCGGCCTTCGGACGGTTGGAGATCCGCATCCACCCGACGATCCCGAGCCCGACCACCAAGAGCCCAGCGGGCGCCGCCCAGACCAGCAGGTTCAGCCCCTCGGCCTTCGGCTCGAGCCGGATGAACTCCCCATAGCTGGACTCGAAGTACAGGAGGCATTGCTCCGTCGAATAGCCCATGGCAACGAGGCGTTCGACCTCGTGCTTCATCGCCACGGCGCTCTCCGACGGACTGTCGGCCACCGACAGCCCCTGGCACACCGGACACCGAAGCTGGGAAGCCACCACCCGCGTCGCCTCGGCCAGCAGGTCCCCGGTCAGCGGCGGCCCTTCGGGCGGCCCCACCACCAACCCGGGGTCAGTGGCCGCGACGGTCTCGGAGCCCGTCGCCACGTCGGGCCCAGCCCACGCCGGCCCAACCACGGTGAGCGCGCAGAGGATGGGCGCCAAGAGACGCCAGTCTGGCCTCGGCCGCTTGACTTCGGCCCGGGTCATCCTCGGCCCCCCAGAAGCTCGTCGAGCACCCCGGAAAGCTGCTGAAAGTTCACGCCTCCAGTGGACTTCTCACGGATGATCCCACTCTGGTCGATGACGAACGTCTCGGGCACGCCGTAGACCCCGAACGCGATCGCAGCCTGAGAGCCGGCGTCGATCAGCGTCGGGTACCCCCGCCCCCGCTTGTTGAGCCACGCATCGATGGCCTCCGGCTTGTCCTGGTACACCACCCCGTAGAACCGGACCGTGCCGCGAAACCGCGCGGCGAGCGCGAGCAGGGTCTGGTGCTCTTGCTGGCAGGGCACGCACCACGTCGCCCAGAAGTTCACCACCACCGGCGTGCCGCGCTGCCCGGACAACCGAACGGTGTCGGCTCCGCCTGCAGCGTTGAGCTCGATTGTGCTGAGCGTGAAGTCTGGCGCGGGCTTGTTGACCAGCGGCGAGGCCACCTCGTGCGGATCGTGCTGAAATCCGCTCGCGAGCACCGCCACCAGCCCAACGACGCAGGCCAGCCCCACGGACAGGATGACGCCGCCGCGGCTCATCCGGCCCCCCCCGCTTCGGCTGAATCGCCGCCCGTCACTGGCGGCACCAGCGGGACCTGAGCGAACGCCGGCGCAGCGGCGCGCAGCGGGGCGAGCGAGATCAGCGCGCCAAGCGCCACGATCCCCCCACCGACCCACAACCACACGATGAGGGGGGTGCGGAATGCCTGAATGCCGATCGTGTCAGGCTCGATGCTCATCAACGAAAGGTACAGGTCATGGCCCGCGGTGGTGTGCACAGCGGGCGCTCCGATCGGGGTGCCCATGCCGGGGTAGACGTTCTGCGCCGGGGACATGGTGGTGACCATCGCCCCCCCCTTCCGGACATCCACATGGGCGTACTGCCGCGACCTGTGGGGCTCGACCACCGTCTCGGCGCCGGTGTAGGTCAGGCTGTAGCCCTCGAAGTCCACCGACTGGCCCCGAATCAGCCGCAGGTCCTTGTCCACCCGGTACGCGCTGGACATCGCCACAGCCACCAGCATGATGATGATGCCGGCGTGCACCGTGTACCCGCCGATCCGGCGGCTCTGCCGCGCGAAGCCAATGCGAAAAGCCCCCACCAGCTCGATCAAGGTGACCGCCGAGGCGAAACCCGCGCAGCCGACGGCAGCGAGTGGCCACGCCGACCGGACGTTGAGCGCCCACCCCAGGCCCAGCGCGACCACCCCGGCGCCAAGCGGTCCGAGCAGCGTCTTGAGTCGCTGGGAGGTGGGTTGGCCCCACGGAAGCGCCGGCCCGACACCCATCAGAAACAGGATCGCGACGCCGAGGGGGACCGCCATCTGGTTGTAGTAGGGCTCCCCAACCGAGACCTTCACGCCGCGGATCGCCTCGGCGAGCAGCGGGTAGGTCGTGCCCACGAACACGGTGAAGGTCAGCGCCACAAACAGCAGATTGTTCAGCAAGAACGCGCTCTCACGGCTCAGGAGCGCACCGCCTTCGCCCTCGCCCTCCAGCCGCTCGATGCGCGTACCGAGCAGCACCACCGAAAACACAAGGACGATAGCGATGAAGACCAGAAAGGTCGGCCCGATGTCCGACTGGCTGAAGCTGTGGACCGAGTTGAACACTCCGGAGCGCGTCATGAACGTGCCGAGCAGCGTCAGCAGGAAGGTGACCAAAATTAGCGTCGTGGTCCAGCCTTTCATCGTCCCGCGCCGGGCGGGGAGCATCGCAGCATGCAGGGCTGCGGTCGCAGTGAGCCACGGCAGGAGCGACGCGTTCTCAACCGGGTCCCACGCCCAATACCCGCCCCACCCGAGCACTTCGTAGGCCCACCACGCGCCGAGGACGATCCCGACCGACAAGAACCCCCAGGGCACCAAGAGCGCGTTGCGCAGCTCCCTCAGCTCGGCCGCCCCGAGAGAGCCGCGCATCAAGCTGGACACCGCAAAGCCGAACGGGATGGTCATGCCGACGTACCCAAGGTACAGCATCGGGGGATGCACCACCATCAGGATGTGATTCTGCAGGAGCGGATTCGGCCCCGGGCCATCGACGGGAACGGGGCTGGCGAGAGGCAGGAACGGGTTCGCCGGCCCAGCCATCAAGAAGCAGAAGAACGCGCCGACGGCCAGCCAGACCGCGATCGCGGTAGCCAGCCCCGGGCTCTTGCGGTCGAACGTGAGCCCGATGGCGCTGGCGATGTACCCGGCGAGCACAAAGCCCCAGAACAATATGGAGCCCTCGAGAGAGCTCCAGAGCGAGACGAACGTGATGTACGCCGGAGTGTCCATCGAGCCCACTTGAGCCACGTACCGCACGGAGAAGTCGTGGGTGAGCAGCGCGTACTCCATCACGACGGTCGCTGCGAACATGCCGGCGCAGTAGCCGAGACCGAGCCGGCGAGTCCACGCTACCGCGTCCAGATTGCCGCTCTTTCCCGCGGCGAAACCGACTATCGCGCCAGCCGCGGCGCAGACCAGCGCCAGCAGCACAAAGGCCATGCCCAGATATCCGAGCATCACGAACCGCCAGCGGGAAGCGAGGGCTCTGGCTCCGCAGCAGCGTCCGACAGGGTGCCAAACATGGCGGCCTCGTCCGGCATCGCACCGTCAGCAGGCGCCTTGTAGGAGGCGTCGTGCTTGACCATCAGGCGCTTCGACTCGAAGCTGCCGTCCGCTGCGACCGTGCCCTCGACGACGACGCCGATGCCCTCCCTGAACATCGCCGGCGGAATCGCCGTGCTGTGCACGGTGACGCTGTCGGTGGCATCGGTGACCACGAAGCTCAGCGCGTTCGAGCCAGACGACGGCTTGACGATCGATCCCGCCTTCACCATGCCGCCGAGTCGAATCGTCGCGAGGATGGGAGCGCCGCCCGCCGAGGCCGCATGCGCGTGCATCTCAGAAGGAGTCCAGTAATAGACAAGGTTTTCACCGAGGT
This sequence comes from Myxococcales bacterium, assembly GCA_009692605.1. GTDB lineage: Bacteria > Myxococcota_A > UBA796 > UBA796 > SXON01 > CAIUMM01. Next base: position 17,877 of record SHYV01000026.1, on the reverse strand, counting down.
TTCCAACGGAAATCCAGATCACCCCGCCGACGGCGACCAGAACGGCAGCGACTGCGAACAGCTTCGGGGACTTCACGGTCTCCCTCCAGGTTGGGGTGCACCACGGTCAGATACCGGGTCGGACGCATAACCGACAGCCCAGACCCGGTACACGTACGCAGCCAGATAGGTGCTCCACGGCACTCGGAGCCCCGAATGATCGCCTTGACCCTAGCCCTCGCCCCGTTCACGTTGACCGCGTGCACGGACTCTACGACATGAGCGGAAACGTTTGGGAGTGGACGAACGATTGGTACGACGCCGGCCACGGTGGCTACGCCGACGGGAGCAGCGACGTCGACCCGGCGGGCCCAGGTACCGGCTCGGGGGAGGGGGACGCCGGCGCGTACCGCGTCTTAAGCAGTGGCTCCTGATACTTCGAGGCGAAGTACACCGCCGTGTCGCACCCTTACTACGACTACCCGGCCGGGGTCTACGGCTTCTTCGGCTTCCGACTCGCACGGACACAATTGCCCTGAAACGGGGGTGACGGGCAGGCGGCCGGCCTACATTCGAAACAACCCGAAGCCCTGCGGCCCGTCCCGTAGCGGCGCGTGCATCGCCGCGGCGATGGACAACCCGAGCACGTCCCGGGTGCGGTGGGGTTCGATGATCCCGTCGTCCCAGAGATTGGCCGTCGAGTGAAATGCGCTCCCCTCCACGCGCGTATTCTCCCGGACCGGGCCGAGGATCATCTGCTCCTCTTCCGCGCCGATCGGCCCCAGCCCCGCCCGGGCCCGTTGGGCGTTTTGCACGTCGATCAGCACGCGGGCCGCCTGCTCGCCGCCCATGACAGAAATCTGGGCGTTGGGCCACGTCCACAAGAATCGCGGCGAGTACGCCCGACCGCACATCGCATAGTTGCCCGCCCCGAAGCTGCCGCCCACCATCACCGTAAACTTCGGGACCGTGCAGGTCGACACCGCCGCCACCATCTGTTGCCCATGCTTGGTGATCCCGCCGCGCTCGAACGCCCTCCCCACCACGAACCCCGGGACGTTTTGCAGAAAGACGAGCGGGATACCCCGCTTGTCGCAGAGCTCGATGAAGTGGGTTGCTTTAAGCGCGCACTCGCTGAACAGCGGGCCATTGTTTCCGAGGATTCCCACCAGATATCCGTGGATCCAGGCCCAGCCGCAGATCAGGGTCGGGCCGTAATTAGGCTTGAACTCTTCAAATTCGCTGGCGTCGACCACCCGTGCGATCACCTCCCGGATGTCGTAGGGCACATGCGGTTCGGGTGGGACGATGTCGTAGAGCTGATCCGGATCGTGGAGCGGTGGGCGCGCGGGGCGGGCCGGGCGAGCCCCGTTGGAGGGCAGGCACGCAACACGGCGCCGAAGCAGGTCGATGGCCTCGGCGTCGTCTTCAGCCAAGTAGTCGCTCACACCCGACACGGAGGTGTGCATCGCCGCGCCGCCGAGGTCCTCGGACGTGACGTCTTCCCCCGTGGCGGCCCGAACCAGCGGCGGGCCGGCAAGGAAGATGGCACCGGTGCCGCGCACATGGACGACCTCGTCACTCATGGCCGGGATGTACGCTGCGCCGGCCGTACACAGCCCCATGACGGCACAGAGCTGCGGGATGCCCATCTTGGACATCCTCGCCTGATTGTAGAAGATTCGGCCGCCATCGTCGAGGTCTGGAAACACTTCGCTCTGCAAGGGCAGATAGGCGCCTCCAGAGTCCACGAGGGATACGAACGGCAGCCGATTCTCCATCGAGATAGCTTGCAAACGCAACGCCTTCTTGACACCCATCGGGTAGATGGTGCCACCCTTCACCATCGCGTCATTGGCTTGTACAACGCAGGTGCGCCCCTCGATCACGCCGATCCCGGCGAGGCTCCCGGCCTTGTGCACGCCGCCTTCGTACATGCCCCGCGCGGCCAGCCCGCCGATCTCCAGGAACGGCGAACCCGGATCCAGCAGGCGGCCCAGGCGCTCCGCAGCCGTCAGCTTGTTCTGCTCGCGGTGACGAGCGAGCGCCTTCTCGGAGCGCGCATAGCCGGCCTCCTTCAGCGCCGCACGAAGCTCGGCGAGGTGCTGGTCATGGGCGGCCCGGTAGGCGCGAGCCGGGCCGGACGCGGCGGCCGATGGGGTCCAGGAGGATGCCATGGGCCGCATGTCAGTCTCGCTTCGCTGGGCGGGGAGCGTCGTTGGGGGAGCTGTGCACGTTGTATACGCCCTTGCCTTCGGCGATCAGGGCTTTAGGGTCGCCGCTGTGGATTAGGATTCGCGCGATGCCCACGCGGTTGCCGAGGCGCACGACCTCGGCGTCTGCGTAGATGTCGGTCAGCGGCCCGGGGGCGTAGTAGTCGATGCGGAGGTCGACGGTGCTGACCCGGGCGGCCACTGACCCGACCCGCGCAAACACCGCGAGGCCACCGGCGGTATCTGCCAGCGTGGAGAGCACGCCGCCGTGCAGCGCGGGGCGGAATGGGTCGCCGACCAGAAAGGGCTGGAACGGGATGAACACCTGACAACGGAGCTTGTCGAGGGCGACGACCTTCATGCCAAGGTGCTTGTTGAAGGGAATACCCTCCTCGAAGAATTCGATGAGCGCAGTGAGATGGGGGCTGTGGTCGATGTCGAAGTGTGGGTCGGAGGACATTGCCAGCAGTCTATTGCATGGCGAGCGGGCCCGGCGCGCAGCGACGCCCGGTTACAGGACACAGCGATGCCAGATCCCCTCTCACAGCCCACGGACAGCGAGCTGGTCGCACGGGTCCTGAAGGGCGACAAGAACGCGTTCCGGCCGATCGTCGAGCGGTACCAGAACCGTCTCTACGCCATGGTGGTGGGAATGGTAAGGGACGAGGCGGAAGCACGCGATCTGGTCCAGAACGCCTTCATCAAGTCCTATCAAGGGCTGGACACGTTCCGGCTCGACTCCTCGTTCTACACCTGGATCTACCGGATCGCGATGAACCTCGCGATCGACTCCTGCCGTAAGCGCCGGCGCCGAAAGACGGGCAGCTTCGACGAGGCCGTGGCCGCGCGCGACGACGACGGCGAGATGCTCGAACTGCACCACACCGATGGACCGGCAGAGGCTCTGCAGCGCAAGGAGCTCCGCCACCGAATCTTCGCGGCGATGGAGGAGCTGACCGAGGAGCAGCGTGAGGTGTTGCTGCTCCGCGAGGTCGAGGGGCTGTCCTACGCCGAGATCTCCGAGAGCATGGGGATCCCGGAGGGCACGGTGATGAGCCGGCTGTTCTATGCGCGAAAGAAGATGCAGGGACTGCTGCGCGACGGCGGCGACGCCGGGAGCACCGCGGGCACGACCGCCAAAACCAACGCCAAATCGGGGCGGGCGCATGAATGAAGCCGACCGTGGCGCGTCCTCTCTCCACATGCGCCGCTCTCTCTCCGAACCCGTCCTGCCGCTCACCGAAGAGGAACGCGCCTCGCTGTGGCTGGCCGACGGGCCCGACACCGAGACGGACCCAACGATCGACCCAGCGGGCCACCCAGCGGGCCACCCAGCGGGCCACGTGGAGCGGCGCGAGCTCCGGGCGGCGCTCCGCCTGCCGGGTGAGCACCTGCGGATGGCGCTGCACGGGCTCCGAGTTGACGTAGCTGACGATGTGATGGAGCTCGCCGACCAGGGCGACATCGGGCTCGGCCTTGTCCTCGGCGGTCTCCAAATCGACCTTTTCTCCGGCGCCGGTGGAAGCGACGACCTCTACGCGCGGCTGGACCTGCTCGATGAGGCCGCGGCCTTGGGCATCGCGCAGCTGCTCCCCTCCCCTCCTGTGGACTTCGCAGATACCGTCTTCGCCGCCCTTGGCGACTCCGACGCCATGCTGCTCTCCGCATTTGGGGATGGCGAGCTCGTAGGTCCCGAGAGGGCCCGGGTCACACGCCGCGCACTGTCGGAGTCCGCCTCGCAGGCCAGCCTGCAGGCGACCGGTCGGTTGGGCGCGCAGGTTCGGGAGGCGGCGACGGCAGGCGCTGCCCTGGACCTGTGGGGCGCGATCTCCACCAGCATCGGCGCCGACGCGAGCGAGACTGATGGCGGTGACGAGGTGGGTCAGGCGCTCCGGCAGGCCGTCGGCCAGCTCCCGGCGATCGACATCTCGGCCGAGGTCATGGCCCGGGTGGTCCCGACCGCCCGCGGCGCGTCGATGTGGATCGGCTCGATCGCACCGCTGATGGCGCTGGCCGCAGCCGCGATCGTGCTGATTGGCATCGTCCCAGCGCTGGTGGGCCACTCCGGGAACGTGCTGCACACCGGCTCGCTGTCGCAGCTCGCAACCCCATTCGTCATGGCCGCGGTGAACGACGCACGGGTAGAAGGCCTCGAGACCTCGAAGGACGTCGTCGCGCAGGTCGTCCAGTTTGACGAGGGCGGACCTACCTTCATCCTCGTCGACGACTCGGTGGGGACGCTTTGACGCGCCAGCCCGCGGCGCAGCGGCGCCTGCCATGGCTTTGCCGTCTCGTGCTCGGGGTCGCGCTCGCCGCGGGTGTGTGCGGGCTCCCTGGCGCGATCCATGACGCCTCGGCAGCAGACGAAAAGGTGCTATCCAAAGTGCAGTTAACGGTGCTGGTCGTACACGCTACCGACAGCGAGAGCGGTGTGGACCCGCGGCTCGCTTCGCTCGCGAGTTCGTTCCGCTACTTCAAGTACAGCGGCTTTCGGCTGCTCTCGCAGCAGACCGCCGATCTGACCGTAAACGGGACCAGCACGATCGTCGTCGAGGGCGGCCGAAAGCTGAAGGTGACGCTGGGCTCGCTCGACTCCGCCCGCGCCAAGCTACACGTCGAGATGTCCAACGATCAGGGCAAGGTGCTCGACACCACGGTCAACATCAACCGCGACGGCACGTTCATCATCTCCGGACCCCGGTACAAGGATGGCATCCTGATGTTGCCGCTGCGGGCGTCGTACTGAACCAGCGGTGCGCCCCGGTTCCCTTGCTGCTCCTTCTCGCGTGCGCGGCACACGCCCGGCCTCAGGCGAAGGACCCCGCCGGGTACGGCGGTGCATTGTCCATGTTGGATCAGCCGCAGGCCGGGATCTGGCATCTGGAGAGCCGGGAGGGGCTCCAGGTGCCTGCGGGGGGTTCGGCGGAGCTGCTCGTGGCGAAAGGCACGGGCCGCATCGAGCGGTTCTGGATGACGCTGGCCGGCGCAACCGCCGACCCGAAGGCGGTCAACCTCCGGGACGGGCGCCTCGAGATCAGCTGGGATGGCGCCTCCACTCCCGCGGTGGCCGTGCCGGTTGGGGACTTTTTCGGTCTGGGCCATGGGCTCGCAGGCAACGTCCAATCCGACGTCATCCAGAGCACCGCGCATGGGCTGGCCGCGTACTGGCCGATGCCGTTCTCCTCGGGCGCACGGGTGGTCTTCCACAATGACGCCAGCCATGACATGACCGTCTTCGCCCAGATCGGCTGGACAAGCCTGGATCAGGTGTCAAACCTACGTTTTCAGACGAGCTGGCGCAGGAACGAGCACCCGCAACCGGGCATGTTGACGGTCGCCGACATTCACGGCCGCGGACACTACGTGGGGACTGTACTCGCGGTCTCGCCTACCGAGCGCAGCTGGTTCGGAGAGGGCGACGACGTGTGGATCGTGGACGGGGTGCGTCAACAAGGAACCGGCACCGAGGACTGGCTGAACCAGGCGTGGTTCTCGCTCTTCGCCCAGTCGTCGCGAGCGGGGGGGATCAACCAGCCCGGCCGACTCGTCACCCTCTACCGGTTCAATATGCCCGACGTCGTGCGCTTCTCGACATCGCTCCAGGTGCAGTTCGAGCAACAAGGCTTCGAGGGGGCGACCCGCTCAGATGATGTCGCTGCCACGGCGTTCTGGTATCAGGAGCCCCCGCTGTCGCCCGTACCGCCGCTGCCGCCCGCCGCAGACCGGCGCGTCACGCCGGTCGTGCCCGACGGGAGATGGACCGTCAGCCGTGCTCCGGCCCCCATCGACATCGTAGCGGCCGCGGTCAAGGCCGGCGTGTCCACCACGGAAAATGGCGGAGCCGCGCGGCTGGAGCTCAACCGGGTCGCGGTCGGCCCGGTGAACCTCGCGGGTGTGGCGTTCACGCTTGGCGCGTGCACGGCGGGGCCCGTGGGGCGGGTATGCGGTGTGCCGCTGAACCCAACAACCCGGCTCGATCTCGACGTGCCTGCGGGCAGTGAGGCCCTCTACCTGCTGGTGACCGCGGAGGGTGCGGTCGGCAGCGACGCGTTCAAGGTGCGCTCCGGGTCGCTGGAGACTGGCTGGCGGCTCGGTCGAGAGGTGGACGCCTACGGCGACCCCTGGAAGGTGCCGCACGCCCGGGGCCTGACGCTCTCAGACGAGGGCCACGGAATTCAAGCCGCCTACGTCGGGGTGCTGCCGTTGCGGGGCGCCGTCGGCAAGATCACGATTCAGGGTGTGGATGGCGCGCGGGCTGTGGTCTGGGGGGCCGCTGCGGGGGCGTTACCATCGGACTACCCCTCCGACTGACGGCACGGTGGACCGGATAGACCCCGCCAATGCCTACCCTGCGCGACGACCTGATCCTGATCGGCTGGCTGTCTGCCGTCGCCCCTGAAGCCAGCCAGCATCCGGACGCCGGACGGTGCGCGACCGCTGCGGTGCGCGCGCTGTTCCGTACCCACGCCGCGCTGGATGAGGCGCTGGCCAATACGCTGCGGCGCTCCCTCGCGACCGTGCTGGTCGAGCAGCCGCGGTGGGTCCTGGCACAGCCCGAGGTGCTTGACGCGAAGGCACGCTTCCTCTCCGCGCTCGACTCCAGCGAGCCCGCGATGACCACGCTGATCGGGATCGTCCGGAGCTTCCCGACGCTGGCGGGGGGCGCGGGGGGCGCGGGGGGCGCGGGGGGGGAACGACCTGTGGGCGCAGACGACGCTGCCGCCATCGTGGCGCTCTGGGTACCGACCTTTCGCGTACAGGCGCGCGACGTGCTCCCGCACGATGATCGCGCCGGGTGGCTCGCCGCGCTGTCTGCCGTAGAGGCGTTGTCTGGGGTGGACGGGTCGGCTCCGGCAGGGGCGCCGCATGTGCAGAACGCGCAAATCAACCGAGAGTTGGCGAGCCTGCACCAGCGGGCCGGCAACACCGCCTCGGCCTCCGCCCTGCGGGGACCCGACGATGCCCAATCGGTGATGGATCTCGCCGACAACGCGGCGTCCGGGGGAGACATGGCCCGGGCAAAGGAGCTGTTGGCCCGCGCGCAGACCCTCTTCGCACGCTCGGGCACGCTGGCCGGCCTCGCCGCCGTGAAGCGCCGTGAGGCGGCGATGGTCCCACCGGAGCAGCGCCCGGCGCTGTTGTTCGATGCCATCCGGCTCTCGCGCGACGCGCGGAACGACCACCGCGGTGAGGTCGAGGGATGGGAGGACCTGTCGCGAGCCTACTCCGAGACCGGGCGAATCGGCGCCGCAGTGGCCTCGCTGGGACGGGCGGCAGCGCTACACCGGGGGGCTGCCGAGGCTCTCGGCGAGGCGCGGGCCCTGCAGTTGGGCGGCAGGCTGCTGTGCGAGGGCTCCGCGGAGAGCCGGGACCCGGGTTCGGGCCTGGTCATGCTGCTGTGGGCGGCCGACATCGGGGGGAGTCAGGACGCAGTGCTGGCTGACCTGACCCGCCGTTACATCGAGGGCTTCCAGTACACCCTGTCAGACGTCGAATTCACGAGGATAGAGCCAATCTTCGACCGCCCGCGCGAGGCTGTCGTCAGGGAGACCTTCGCGCGCTACGAGCACGCGCACCGTCAGGAGCTCCCATGACCCTGTTCGAGAAGATCGCTGCCCGTCAGATCCCCGCCGACATCGTCTACGAGGATGAGCACACCATCGCGTTCCGGGACCTGCACCCCGTCGCGCCGATCCACGTGCTGGTCACACCGCGACTGCCGCTCCCCGGGTTGTCCAGCGCAGGCACGGAGCACATCGAGGTGCTCGGCCACTGCCTAAACGCAGCACGACGGGTCGCCGCGCAGCTTGGCCTCGAGCCCGGTGGGTACCGTGTCGTCATCAACAACGGCGACGACGCCGGGCAGACCGTGCCGCACCTCCATCTTCACCTGCTCGGCGGGCGACAAATGAGCTGGCCACCCGGGTAGTTCACAGCGGTGCCCGGTTGTGCCCGAATGGCACCCCCATTCGGTGCAACCTCAGCCCGAGGGCCACTGCGGCCCGCAACGCGTCGGAAGAGAGGGGCTTGGAGAGGTAGTCCGCCGCGTCGAACTGTACAGCCATCGCGCTGCCTTCCGGCGTTGGTGCACCGGTCACGAGGATGAACGGGAGGTCCAGGTTGGCCTCGCGCAAGAGACAGAGCAGGTCGAGACCTGAGCGGCCCGGCATCGACACGTCGCTGACGATCAGCTCGATCTCACGGTGGACGAGCTGCTCGATCGCGCCGTCGACGTCCGTCGCCAGAATGACCTGATGGCTGACGGTAATCAGGATCGCATGGAAGACCTCCCTCAACAGCGCGTCGTCGTCCACGACAAGGATGCGCCCGGGCGTGCTCCCTGCGGCGCCATCCAGCGGTCTACGGTCTTTCATCGCCACTTTCTCGCCCGTTCAGCTAGCGCAACACAGCGCACGTGGAATATCCGGCCGGCATGCGCATCTTGCACGTCACCGACTCTCATCTTGGCATTCGTTGGCACTTCCGGGGAGCGCCGACCGGCTGGTCCCGTGCGGACGACCACCTGCTGTCGTTCAAGGCGGCGTTGGCCAATGCCACGGACGCGGTGTTCGACAGGGTGGACGCGGTGATTCACTCCGGCGACTTGTTCGACCGCTCTCACCCTCCCCGCCGACGCTGTCCACGCCGCCATCGAAGCGTTCACCGAGTTCGCGCGCGAGGTCCCCGTTCACCTCATGCCGGGCAACCACGACCGGCTCGGGCTGCTCCACCTCGCCGGCGGGGGATTCGGGCGCATCCCCGGCTTGACGGTCACCGATCACGCCCTCGCGGTCGACGTTCAGGGCGCGTGCATCGGGCTGGTTCCCTACCACCGCGAGCCGTCCGCGTGGGCCGCCGCCTCCCGCTCGCTGGGTGACTGCGACGTGCTCGTCGCCCACCAGGCGTTCAACGGAGCGCGGGCGGGCGGATATCGATTCCTGACCAGCGTTGATCCCGAGACCATCGGAGCACAGCACCTGCCACCAAGCGCGAGGACGATCCTCTCCGGCCACATCCACCCACGCCAAAGCCACACGGTGAGGCACACACTCGGGCACGCTGTCACCGTGCACTACCCTGGATCCACCGAGCGAACCGCGTTCTCAGAGCGGCATGAACCCAAGGGATGCGGCCTGCTTGAGCTGGGTTCGGCGGGCAGCGGGCCGCCTCTCCGCTATCGGACGCTCGACCTGCCAACGCGCCCCATGGTGGAGGTCCATGACGAGGCGGAGGCCGAGAAGACAGCGGCCGAGACCCTCGTACGCCTTGCCGGCTCGGCACGGACGGCCGACATCGAAGCCGAGGTCCTCTCGCGAGGAGCGTGGGTGCTGCCCTGGAAGGCCACCGTCTCCCAACGCCAGCTTGGCCTGTTTGGACCCACGCCCCAGTGTTAGCAACGCGCGCTGTGCTGCTGTGACCGCCCCCGGAGCCGCCCCGATGACCACCCGAACGCCCCCTCCCCCCGGCCCGGGTCGCCGGGCGCAGGTGCCCGGATGACCGGCCTAACCGTCGCGTTCGCAGTGGCGGCGCTCCTGTTCGCGTCGGTCGGCCACGCCGGCGCCTCCGCCTACTTGGTGGCCATGGCGCTCGCCGGGGTGGACCCCACCGTGATGAAGCCCACCGCGCTGATCCTCAACCTCGTAGTGGGCACGATCGCCCTGGTACAGTTCGCGCGGGCCGGGCGCTTCTCCTGGCGGCTGTTCTGGCCCTTCGCGCTCGGCTCGGCCCCGTTCGCCCTGATCGGAGGCGCGCTGGCGGTGCACGCTACCGTGTTCCGTGCGCTGGTGGCGGTCGCGCTGGTGGCTGCGGCGCTCCGCCTCGCCATGCCGACCCGTGTGGATGCCGCCGCTCCGGCCCGCCCCCTCCCCGTCCCGATCGCGGTCGCGATCGGCGCTGCCATCGGCCTGCTCGCTGGCATCACCGGCACCGGAGGCGGCATCTACCTCTCGCCGGTGCTGATCTTCTTTCGGTGGGCGGATGGGCGAGACACTGGCGGCGTGGCAGCGGCGTTCATCCTTGTCAACAGCATCGCCGGCCTGCTCGGCAACCGGCCAGACCTCAGCGCATTGCCCGCCGAACTTCCGGTGTGGGCGGTCGTCGTCGCCGCCTCCGGTTTCTGCGGGGCGTGGGTGGGCAGCCGGTACGCGACGCCGCTGGTCTTCAAGCGGCTCATCGCTGCGGTGCTGCTGGTCGCCGTGGTCAAGCTCCTCGCGACGTGAACCGGGTGCGCGAGCCCGGGTCGAGATCCACGGCGACGCCTGAACGCGACAGGTCAATACCTGAGGGTCGTTGCGGTCCACGGGTTCACCTGTGGGTGGGGCAGGGATTCAGATCAAGGCTAACGCTCCATTTCTGCCAGCCCTGTACAGCCCTGCACAGCCCTGCACAGCCCTGCACAGCCCTGCACAGCCCTGCACAGCGTAGGCTGCGGAGCCCGACGGCGCGCCCGTTCGTGGAGCACGGGGCTCGCGGGCTATAGGCGTGACCATGCTCCTTTGGCTCGCATTCGGCTTCGCCCCGTCCCCGGAGCCCCTCCCCCAAGGAGCGCCGCTCGTTCACCTCGCGCGCACACCGGCCGTCCAGTGGCGCTTGGCTTCGTCGCAGGCGGCGCAGGGCTTTGCGGCCGCCTGGGGTGATCCCGGGATCCGCTGGGACGAGCGCAACGGGACCCCCCGATTCCTCGGTCTGGCCGCGGTCCCCGAGAGCGTGGCCGACCAGCTCGTCGCGGACGTCGCTGCTCTCGCGGGCGTCGACCCGACTGAGCTGAGCCTGACTCAGACCCAAAGCCACGCCTTCGGCCAAGGGGAGCGCACCACGCTCCGTTACACCCGGCGCTTCGGCGGAGTTCAGGTCCTCGACGACGAGGTGCAGCTCGTCGTGACCGAAGGGCGCATCGGCGCAGCGTGGGTGCGCCTCACCCCACTACGCGGGCTTCCCATGCCGCTCGCCGGCGAGGTGGTCGTCGCCGACCCCGACCGCGGGTACGGCCGACTCGTCCGCATCAGCCGCAGCCCCACAGCGGTGCGCGCGGTCGACCGCGTCGGCCAGGAGGTCTACGCCTACGATCCGCGCGCCTTCGACTCGGTCACCGTGACCCACGAAGAGTTCACCGCCGGCGATGCGTTGGTCACCCACCCCGCCCGGCAGGTCACCGTCACCGACGCCGCAGGCACCAGCGAGCTGACCGCGGACGACGGAAGTCACAGCCTCACCGGGGATCTCACCGTCGATCTGGACGGCGCCACGCTGACCGTGCTTCAGGACGGCGCGAGCATCCGGCACAGCGGCAACGGCGACATCGACCTCGATGCCGACGACGACCTGTCGTACTCGGCCGCGAACACCCTGCACCACTTCTACCAGGTATGGGACTGGCTTGGCGATCGCTGGCCCACCCACGCCTGGCTGAGCGAACGAGTGGATGCCAACGTGGACGTGAGCTCGGGCGCCTGCAACGCCTACTACACCAGTGGAACCATCACCTTCTTTTCCGCATACAACATCTGCAATGCGACAGGTCGCATCGCGAGCGTCGTCTACCACGAGGTCGGCCACGGCATCCACGAGTACATCCTCGGCGGCGGCACCTTCGCCAGCGACGTCTCCGAAGGCAGCGCCGACTACATCTCCGCGACAATCCTTGACAATGCCACGATCGGCGAGGGGTTCTATATCGACGGCTCCGGCATCCGTGAGCTGGAGACCGACCGCGTCTACCCGACCGATGTCATCAACGAGCCGCACAACGACGGCCTCATCTGGGCCAGCTTCCTCTGGGACTTAAGAGAAGCCTGGCGGGTCAGCTACGGCGAGGACGTCGGCATCGCGATGAGCGATGGGATCCTGCTCGGCGCGCTGGAGCAGGGGCCCAGCCTCACCGACCTGCTCGAGGCGGTGCTCGTCGCCGACGACGACGATGGCGACTGGTCCAACGGCACCCCCAACGACTGCGAGCTCATCGACCTGCTCGCGCTGCACGGTCTCACGGCCGACGCGATGGGCGTCTACGAGGTCGCCCACACGCCGTTGGGAGCGCAGGGCTCCGAGACCGCGGGCTACGCCGTCTCAGTGAAGCTACATGCGGGCTTTGAGGCCTGCACCGGGGTACCTGCCCCGACACCCTCTGTCTGGTATACCAACGACATGGCGGCGACGCTGCCAGCGGAGGATGGCACGGGTGCGGAGGCGTGGACGGTGGAGCCCATGACGACCGCCGACGACACCATCTGGACGGCGACCCTGCCCCGCGTCCCGGCTACCGACGGCTTCCGGTATTTCTACGTGCTGACCTCGTCAGACGGCTCGAAGTCCGAGACCTCACACGGCGGGCTCGAGCAGGGCGTCTGGGAATTCCACGTCGGCGACCGCGCCGCGCTGTGGTGCGACGACTTCGAGTCCGGCGCGCCGAGCTTCACGCACAGCGCGACCATCCCGATGGAGGGGGTCACCGGCACCACCGACGAGTGGATTTTCGGGAGCCCTGCCGGCGGCGGTCGTTTCGATCCCGACCTCCCCTACGCCGGCGCCAGCATCGCCACCACCGTGCTCGACGGCGACTATAGGCCCAACAACGCGCAGTCCCTGTCTACGCCGACCGTGGACCTGACGACCCCGGGCCGGATGCGGATGTTCACGTACCAGCGCTGGCTCTCGGTAGAGGATGGGCTCTACGACCACGCCCGCGTCTATGTTTCGGACGGCGGGACCACGACGTCACTGTGGGAAAACGCGATGACCGCCAGGGGCAGCACCCAGCTCACCGACACGGACTGGACCACCATCGATCACGATCTCGCCGCCATCTTGGACGCCGACGGGGTGGCCGCGGTGCCGCTCACGTTCTCGTTCACCCTCCAGAGCGACGCCGGGCTCGAGTTCGGCGGCTGGGCCTTGGACGATGTCTGCGTCGTCGAGCTGGACGACGTCCCCGACCACTACCGGCGGGTCGGGCTCACGACGACTTGGGTTGACCTCGGCGAGTCGGACGTCGGCTCGGTCGATGTCACCTGGACCACGCCCTGGATCCGCCCGCTGACCCTCACCGTGCTCGTTCGGCAGGAGGGTCGCGCCCCGGAGTCGCTCACCGACGGGGTGATCCTCGATCTGGACCTGTCCCCCGTCTTCGGCGAGGAGAAGCACGTGGTCGACGCCTTGCCGGGCCTGGAACGGGGAACGACATGGATCTACGCGCTCTTCGCTGCGGGCGAGGACGAGGAGGAGCTGTATCTGGCCGCGGTCGATGGGCAGAACGCGGCGACCGTGAGCTTCGACCCCCGCGACACCGCCGAGCCGGTGGACACCGGGGAGACCGGGGACAGCCCGACCGACTCCGACACCGAAATCGCCGGGGATACCGACAGCGACGAGGTCACCAAGCCGGGCGGCTGTGGCTGTGGGACGACGAGCTCAGGGGCGGCAGGGCTCGGATTGGCCATCGCGATCGCCGTGAGCGGGGGACGCCGGCGCACCCGCCGTCCGAACGAAGGCGCGGCGCACCGCCCCTACAGGAGCCCATCGAAGGTGTACAGGTAGAACTGCGTCTGTTGGCCGTGCGCGGCATCCGTCTGCTCTTTCGGGGTGCCGTTGGTGACGCTCGCGGTCACGTCGGTCCAGACCAGAGACTTGAACTCCGACCCGTTGCGCACCGCAGACTTGCCAAGGTCGACGACAACGGGCGTCACGTCGACGAGGGAATAGTCGGTGGCCGGCGCTTCGGACGCGGGGTGGTTCACGGTGTACCCGTTCGGATCCCGCCATTCACCGACGTGGTTCTTCGCGTAGGGCCAGATGTACCCGCCCACGTACAGTTTCTTTCCGAATGCCCCTACCGTGGTGGCACCATCCATCGCCACGACGTCGCTGGCCGTGCCCGTGAAATGGTAGTGCTCGGAGAGCAGCTTGCCATCCAGGCTGTAGGTCAGGACCAGACTGTCGCCGTAGGTCACATCGGCGTGGGTCTGTGTCCCCATTAGCCCTACCCGGCCGGCAACGACGAGCTTGTCGCGCAGAACCCGTACGGTCCGGGTGTTGTTCTTGTCGTTCGAGGCGCCCGGATTGTACCGGCGCGCCCACTTGAACGAGGCGTCCGGGCCGAGCTTCAGGACCTCGATGTTGGTCCCCGTCCCGTGGATGTCGCCCGCGATGTACACGTTTCCCTCGGCGTCCCGGTCGACGTCGCACGCGGTGCTGCCGGTGCTCGATAAGGGGATGGTCTTGGACCAGTCCACCGTCAGCTTGTCGCCATCGGTGGCAAAACGCGTGATCTGTCCACGGTTGGTCTTGCCGTTCCATCCGGTGAGCACGACGGACTTCGCGTCTGCGTGGGCCGAGAATACACGGTCGTTGACACCCGGGTAGGGGTCGAACGCCACGATGCCTTTCTGGTCGCCGGTGGCGGCATCGAAGCTCGCCAGAAAGCTCTGACCTTCCTCACTGGTCAGCCCGGCGCCGGTCATGCCCGCCAGGTACACGCGACCGCCCGCGACGGTGACGGCGCTGCCCGTCGCCTGAAACTTGGCCATGTTTTCCCAGCCCGGGCGCCAGACCTTCGACCACCCCAGTTCGCCCGTCGGAGACACCTTAAAGAGCAGCGCAGCCCAAGGCTCCTTGCGGCCGGTGACCATCGAGCCCGCGGCGACGTACACGCTACCGTCCGGTCCGATCGCGGCCATCCGGGAGCTGGCGCCGTGTTTGCCGTCGATGTAGCCCTTGGCCCGGTCGTCGTCCGGCGTGCCGTAGGTGCGCGCCCAGAGCAGGGCACCGTCCGGACCGAGCTTGACAATGAGCAAGTCGTTGTAGGTCTTGTCGATGAAGCTCTTGGTCTCACCGATGAAATATGCGTTACCGCTCGAGTCCACCACCATGCTGGAGAGCATGTCGTCCTGTGGGCCGCCGAAGACTCGCGCCAGGTCCGCCTGAAGCGGCGGGATCGCCGCTGGTGCGGGATCGGCGGCCTGCAGCGGGGGGGCGAACGCGCCCGCCAACATCGCGACTGCGGCCACAGAGGGCAAGGGGACCATGCGCATGAAACACTCCGGATTGTGCTTGTTGGACGAGGGATGTCGGCGGGTTGGGCGAATAGCCTCCCCAGCAGTGAACGTCTGTCGCCCCGATACTCCCTCACCATGTGCATCGATTTTCCGGTCGAGGCCGCGTCGATCGGGTTGCGCTGGGTGGTGCGGGTGGTGGTGAAGGGCGTTCCCACCCGCCTCGCCGCCTGCCCCGGTGAACGCGGGTGGCTGGGGGTTCACGGGTGTGGCTCGTTCGTGGCCGAACCAGCCGTTCGGATTGAACCCGCGAAAGCCGAATCGAACGCCGGCAAACTCGCACATGTCTACACGGTGTCAGTAGACAATCCGGGTGCTACCTAATGGTTGGGCCAGCTGGATTCGAACCAGCGAATGCGGGTGTCAAAAACCCGTGTCTTACCACTTGACGATGGCCCAGCCCGGCCCGACTAACCGGCCGCAGGCGAACCGGCAGCAGGCGAACCGGCAGCAGGCGAACCGTCGGGTCCGCCGGGTGATAGGTCCGGGGCCTCTCTCCCAGCCCGACCGTGCCCACGCCCGCCCCCCCCTTGATCCAGGCCGATCACCTGGTACGCCGCTTCAAGCGCGAGACCCCGGCGCGGGGCTTCCTTGGTGCGCTCACCGACCTTGTACGCGTAAGCTCGGTGGAGCGTGAGGTGGTGAGCGACGTCTCGTTCCAGATCGCGCAGGGCGAAGCTGTGGCGTTGCTCGGCCCCAACGGCGCCGGGAAGTCCACGACGATCAAGATGCTGTGCGGCATCCTGCGCCCGAACAGCGGGTCGTTGACCGTAGGCGGGCTTGACCCTTGGCGCGATCGGCAGCGCCATGTGCGGAACATCGGCGTCGTGTTCGGTCAGCGCACCCAACTGTGGTGGGATCTCGCGGTCATCGAGGGCTACGACCTGCTCGCGGCGATGTTCGGGGTCTCTGCCCGCGACTACAAGGCGCGGCTCGACCGCTTCGATGCGGTGCTCGGTATCGGCGCGCTCTTGCGCACCCCCGTACGCGCGCTGTCGCTCGGCGAGCGGATGCGATGTGAGCTGGCGGCCGCCCTGCTCCATGCCCCGCCCATCCTCATCCTCGACGAGCCCACCATCGGCCTCGACGTGGCCGTGAAGCTGAAGCTCCGCGCCTTCTTGACCGAGCTGCGCAACGAGGGGAGCACCACCCTGCTCCTGACCACCCACGACCTCGGTGATGTCGCGGCGCTCTGCCCTCGCGTGATGGTGCTCGCGCAGGGAAAGCTGGTCCACGATGGCTCGATGGCCAACCTGCTCGGCACGCTCGGTGGACAGCGCGTGCTCCGTGTGCGCCTGCGCACCCCGGCCGCTCCCCCGCCCGGTGCCATCGCAGACGACGGCGGCTTTCACATCCCCTTCACCGGAGACGCCGCCGAGCTCGTCCGGGTCATCCTGAGCACCCACGACGTCGAGGATCTGCGCGTGGACGACCCGAGCGTCGAGGAGTGGATCGCCCGCTTCTACGAGGGCCCGGCGTGACCGAGCCGCCCGGCTCCTCCGCCCGGTACCCGGTCTGGCGCCCGCTCGCCGCGAGCTTCCGGATCGGCGCTCGTCAGGTGTTTGCGTACCGCGCCGAGGCGCTGGTCACGTTGTTCTCTGCGAGCCTGATGGCCGCCCTGAACGGGCTCCTGTGGACGGCAGCCACCGAGGGTCGCGACCAGCTCGCGGGGGTGCCGTCGGCGGAGCTGCGCAGCTACGTCGTCATGGCGTGGGTGGCGGTCAGCTTCTTCGCGACGCGGGTGAATGAGGACATCGGGCGGCGCTTCCGCGAGGGCCAGATCACCGCGGACTTGCTCCGCCCAATGTCGCTTCAGTTCCAGTGCTACGCGCGCGACCTCGGACGAGCCGTCGCCACCCTGGCCCTCCAGACCACCCCGATGTTCTTGATGGGGCTCTTCGCGTTTGGCGTCCTGCTCCCTAGCCACCCGGCCACCTGGCTGTGGTGGTCGGTGTCGCTGGTGCTGTCCCACTGCATCAACTTCGGGATCTCGTTCCTCGTCGGCCTCGCCGCCTTTCCGCTGCAGAACATCAGCGGCCTCACCCACGTGAAAGGCACGTTGGTGAGCATATTTTCTGGCGCGTTGATCCCGCTCGACCTCTACGCGGGCGCGTTGAAGACCTTCGTCTTTTGCCTGCCGTTCCACGCGATGGCGCACACCCCCACCTCCATCTTTCTGGAGCGAAACGTCAGCGTGGCCTCTTTGCTCGCCGAACAAGCCGCCTGGGCGCTCGGGCTCTGGGTCATCGGGAGCCTGAGCTGGGGACGCGCACGGAACGCGCTCACCGTGCAGGGCGGATAAATCCGGCTCAGCTCCGGCGCAGGTCTGGGCGCAGGTCTGGTCGCACCCGGTGGGTCCGCTCCTCACCCTGCTCGGCGCGCCACGCCTCGATCTTCGCGTGGTGGCCCGACAGGAGGATGTCGGGGACCGAACGCCCTTCCCACTCCACGGGACGGGTGTACTGTGGAAACTCCAACGTCTGGGCCCCGTCCGCGCCCACGGCGAAGCTCTCGACGCGGCTGGAGTCCGCGTTTCCGAGCACGCCGGGCAATAGCCGTGCGACCGCGTCCACGACCACAAGGGCTGCATACTCGCCACCTGTAAGCACGTAGTCCCCGATGCTCACGACCTCGATCTG
>SHYV01000025.1 GCA_009692605.1 Myxococcales bacterium | reverse complement strand
GTGAGCGACGTGACGATCGCCTGATACCGGCTGTCGGCATCCTGCGGAATGGCCTTGCCGGCTGGCGGGGCCTTCTTGTCGTGAAGGCGACGCCGGACCACCACGACCTTTACGCGAGCATCGAACCCCAACTCGGGGCCGGGGATGGTTGCGATGTCGAGCCCCACGTCGTCGTCCTCGTCATCGTCCTCGTCATCGTCCTCGTCATCCTCACCGGGTTCGGCCGCGACCCGGTCGAGAGCTTCGACCGGGCTGAACGTCGCCGTCCAGAGGGCGAACTTCACTTTGGCCTGGAACGGGAGCGAGCAGGTGAACGGGATGTTCTGGTCCAGGAACCAGGAGCACGTCTTGGCGGACCAGAAGCCTGCATCGGCTCGAATGCTGAGCGCGATGCCAGGCATCTTGGCCCGCACCCTCGCCACGGTGTCAGCGAAGAACGTGATCCACTCGTTTTCGTCGCTGCCGCTGCCGCTGCCGTCTCGGTACTTCGCGTACACGACCGCGCTGGTGGCCCCGGGGATGGAGCGCAGGCCGAGGTTGATGATGATGGTGAGCCGGGCAGCGACGCCGGCGTCTTGGACACCCGCGAGCGTCCGAGAGAACACCTGACGCACCGGCCAGGACGAGAGCCGGAGCATCTTGAGCATCAGGGCGTCGCCCTCGTACCAGTCCAAGGGCGCCAGCCGCTCCGCGCCGATGACCGTCGCGCCGATGACCGTCGCGACGAGGAACGCGAAGATCACGTCGTGCACGGCGTGGATGCGCTGCCGTCCGGCCGCTGGAATGACCACGGTGATGAGCCGCGGGAGATCGAGCCCGTGGCAGAAGTGCACGAAGGGCAACACTCCCGCGAATCGCGTCAGATGGGGGTCGTCAGCCCGGACTGAGGGGTGTGGCAGGGAGCCGCGGCGTGTGGTAGAACTCCTACCCATAGGTTCCTCGTTCGTAGTGGGGCTATTAGATACCAACTACTTAGGCGGAACCTATGTTTTGTCTAGGCAGAACAACGAGAAATCTCGGCGTTCACGCACATTCTGGGATAGTCCGTGGTACAACGCCGATGTGCTTTGGATTGCGCTCGCCCTCGCCGACCCGACCTCCGTTGAATCGGCTGTGCCCGCTCCGGTAGTGCCCGCTCCGGTAGTGCCCGCTCCGGCCCTTGAGACACACGCGTTGACGGTGTCGGTGAAGTCGCCCCCGGGCGGCACGGTGGTGGAGGCCACGGCCTTCGGGGAGACCCGGATGTTGCGGGACCCCGGGGTCGGAGTGCACACCGCGACGTTCGTGGGCGCCAGCAGCCGGTTCACCCGTCTGGAGGTCGGGCTCAACCAGAACGGGGTCCACACCAGCCTTTACGACGGCATCGTCCCGCTCTCTGACGCGCGAGAGGACGTCGTCTCGTTCGTCCTGTCCGGGGGGGCGCGGCCCACTGCGCTGCGGACGGCGTATGCGCCCAGCGCCAGCGTTCGGATGTGGACCGCGCCGACCTCCGTCACCCGGTACGGGTGGGCCGCCGTGCTGGCTCTCTACGCTGCCGTGTTGCTCATCTCGACCACTCGGCGCCCGTGAACGACGGAGCGGCGTGGAGCGGGGCGGGGCCATCCGCCATCAGTTGGCGTGAGCGCGCGAGGGAGCCGCTCGTCGGGCACGTGCTCGTTTTTTGCGCCTACCTTGCGCTTTGGACGGTTGTCTCCTGGCCGCTCGCCTGTGCTCCATTCTCGACGCGGCTGGTCACTCGCCAATTCGACCTCTACCCGTCGATGTGGCTCGTCGAGGCGGCGCCCGGGACTTTTCCGTTGATGGTGAGCGTGGGCTCGGCCTGGCCGGTTCACGAGCTGCTCGCGCGCGCGGACTCATACGTCCTGCTCGTGATCGGCTGGATCAATCACGGCGCGCTGTCAGGCCAGACCGTGTGTTCGCTGCTTGCGTGGCTGGGAGTTCCCATTTCGGCTGCGGTGGCGGAGCGCTGCGCCCGGGATGGCTTCAGCGTGGACCGGCCCTGGTCGCTCATCGCGGGCCTCTGCTACGCGTTCTCCGGCATCGCGGCGACGGCCTTGCTCGAGGGGCATTTGTACCACCTGCTGAACCCGTGGCTGCCGCTGATCTGGTGGGTCTGGCAACGGGGTGTGACGGAGGATGGGGTCCGATGTGGCATGGTCATCGGCGTGGGCTTCGCGGGGGCGTTGTTCACCACCGCGTACTTCGGGTTGTTCGCGCTGGCGCTCCTCGTGATGCTCGCCGTCGACGCGCCATCGGTCGCCCGGCGGGTCGCTCCGGGTGTCGCGGTCGTCGCCCTTCCCGCTGGCCTTTACTACCTGTGGTTGTTTCGGGTCGCCTCACGTTTCCTCGACACCGATGCGACTTCCGCGGCCCACTACCTGCGCATGGGCACGGTCTCGGCCTCGCAGTTCATCGGCTGGGACCCCGCCTCGGACCTCACAAGCCACTCGCTGACTTCGGCGTTGCCGCTGATGGGCTTGCCTCTGGCCATCGGGGTGCTGGCGGTCGGCAGGCGCACACGGGTGCTGCCGCTCCTGCTCGGGCTCGGCGCGGTGCTGCTGGCGCTCGGTCGGACCTGGCGCTTCGACCCCGCGGACGCGGGGTTCGACCTGCCCGTCGATGCTCTGCTCGTCCCCCAGCTCGCTTGGTTCCGCTTTCCTGTGCGCGCCCTGTGGTTGACCGGCCTGGTTGTGGGCGTTCAGGCGGCGCGGACTCTGGGGGCGATCGGTCCGCGGTCGCGGTGGCTTGGGGGGGGCGCTTTGCTGCTCGCGACGGTGGACGCCGTGGTGGGCCCCGGTCTGCCGTGGCGCCTTCAACGGCCGCTCGCCAGCGTCCCCAGCGCGTACACCTCGGTGCGGGAGGGCGCGGCGGTCCTCGACCTCTGGGCGCAGCCGGCGGACCGATCGAGCGGCGAGATTGAGATGTGGGCGCGAAACCTGACCTGTTACTACTCGGGGGTGCACGGTCACCCCACGCCAGAGGTCTGCATTGGGACGGGCGTCAAGAGCCCACGCGAGGTTCTGGAGAGCTGGCTCACCGGGCGCATTCTGGGCGGTAAGGCCGATGGGACGGAGGTGGACTCACTTGCGGGCATGGGGTTCGGTGGAATCGCTTTCCACGTCGATCTGTATCGGCCGGCGGACGCTGCATTCCTCCGGCAGTCCTTGGGCGAGCTGTTCGGCGCTCCGATCTCGGAGTCCCTCGACGGCGGTGAGCACATCGTGGTGTTCGGCGTTCCTGCCGTGGAGGGCGAATCCGATGCGGTCGCGGTCTACCGCCGCATCGCCGGGTCGAAGTAGGCTGGACGGCGAGATAAAGCGGCGGGATGCTGCTCGCCCTGCTGATCGCTTGCGACTTGACCACTGCGCCCAGTCCGGGCGACGCCACCGAACGGATGGTGGAGGTTCCGGCGGGCAGCACGGCGAGGGGGTTCGGGCCGGAGCTGCAGAAGCAAGGGTTAATCAAAGATAGTTGGCGCTGGGAGTGGTTCCTTCGGACGCAGACCGGGGGGGAGCAGGAGGGGGGCAAGTGTCTAAAGGCGGGGCGGCACCGCGTCTCTGCCGACATGGACGCTGCGGCGCTCCTGACCGCGCTCTGCGGGGCAACGGTCCCGAAGGATGAGCCCTTTACGATCGTCGAGGGCTGGCGGGTCCGCGAGATTGATGCTGCGCTGGCTGCAAAGGGCTGGGTGGCGGCGGGGGCGTTCACACAGGCGGTGACCACCGACCTGACGACCTATCATGCGACTTTTTCACTGCCGTCGGACACGTTGGAGGGCTTCCTGTATCCGGAGACTTACCGGGTTGAACCGGACCAGCTCAAGGAGCCCGGTGGGCTCCACGCCTTCGTTCAGCGGCTGGTCGACACCTTCGGAGAGCGCTTCGGGAACGAGGCGGCGGCCGCCGAAAAAGCAGGTACCCTCCCGCGCGCGTTCCATGATCTGGTCGTCATGGCCAGCATGATTGAACGGGAGGAGCCCGATCCGAAGAACCGTCCGCTGATCGCTGGGATCCTCTGGAAACGCATCGATGCGGCTTGGAACCTGGGTGTGGATGCTACCAGTCGGTATACGATCGAGGATTGGAACGACCGGGCGGCGTTCATGGTGAAGCTGCGGGACCCGAAGGACCCTTGGAATACGCGCCTGCGGGCAGGCTTGCCTCCGACGGCGATCGGAAACCCGGGCGAGGTCGCGTTGCACGCGGCGATGAACCCGGAGGCCAGCGAATACTGGTACTACCTGCATGACGCGAGTCACGGGCTTCACGGCGGGCGGACCGTAGGCGAGCACGAGGCCAATCGGCGAAAATACAACGTGTACTGAGGGCGCAGTCAACCCGGTTCGATTCGCACCCGGCCCGCGCCAGCTTTTAAGGCTCTGTGGCCGCTGGTGGTCAGCCACGCCGGTCCTCGGTCCAGATCGAGGTAGCGCCCGAGCAGCCGCCACTGGAGCCGGAAGTTGTCGGCCGCGAGCGTGTTCCGCACGGCGTCATTCACGGGCCGGGCGAGCGGGTGCAGCCGGGTGGCCAGGCGCCATCTCGCGTTGAACCAGTGCTGCGCCGCCCAGTCCGTCTGGGCTCCCCGCGTGCTGTGCGCGAAGACAGCGTCGATCGTGGGCCGGGCGTGGCAGAGCCCCAGCACCTTTAGCCGAAACCCTGCGATGCCGATTTCGCGCTCGCCCCGACCGAGCAGGCCCTCGCGGATGTCGGCTTCGTGACCATCCCAATAGGTCCGGACCGCGTCGGACAGCGTCGGGCGAAGCTCGTGGTAGAACCAGACACGGCGGCCGAAGTGCCCGAGGCCGAAAAAGGAGCGGACGGACTGCACCGGAAGCAGCTTGACCGCCGCCAGCTTCAGCTCCACCAGCGCCGCCTGTGGGAATGGCGCGCGGACGGTCACCTGGACCAGCGGATCGGCGATCACCGCGGCGAAGGCGTTGTCCCCGGCGCCGGTGAAGGTGGTCTGCCCGGGGCTGTCGTCCTCCCAGTCCTGCGCGGCTGTCAGGCGCACCGGCCGCCCACCACGGCCTCGACCACGTTCACCGCGCGGTGCAGCTCGGCGATCGGCACGTATTCGTCCGCCTGATGGGCCACGTCGATGCTCCCCGGGCCGAAGACCAGCGTCTGCACGCCCAGCCGCTCGAGGTTTCCCCCATCGGTGGCGAACGAGGCCGCGAGGGGCTTCGGCGAGCGCGCGAACCCGCGCAGCAGGCCTTCGAGCGCCGTCCCCTCGGGGGTCAACATCGCTGGGGTCACCCGCTGTAGCGTGACCTGTACGTCGTCCTTGCGGTGCAGCGCATGGGCGACCTCAGCCACGCGGCCCCGGATCTCGTCCATCAGCTCCTCCACGTCCATCCCCGGCAGTGGGCGAAAGCCGATCTCGATCGTGCAGTGGTCTGGGACGATGTTGATCGCGCTGCCGCCGCGAATCATCCCGACGTTCAGTACCACGAAGGGTCGGTCTAGCAGCGCGGCGTCGCCGGGTCGGGCTGCGGGTCGTCGGCTCCAGTCCTCCGCCACGGTCTCCAGCGCGATCAGCACGCGTCCGGCCAGCGCGATGGCCGATCGCCCGAGATCGGGCTTCGAGGAGTGCGCCGCTTTTCCGAGACAGACGATTTGCGCGGCGGAGTGGCCGGGATGCATGCGGAAGATGGTCAGCGAGGTCGGTTCGCCGATGAGGCACGCGCGGGGGACGGGGCGTCCTTCCTCGGCCAGGCGCTCGACCAGCGCGCGGGAGCCGTGGCACCCGGTCTCCTCGTCGTGGGTGAACGCCAGGACGAGCTCGTTCTTGAGCCGCTTCAGGGGGAGGCTGGGCAGCGCGTGCAGGATGGCGGCGATGAACGCCTTCATGTCGCAGGAGCCGCGTCCGTGGAGGTTGTCCCCGCGCCGGGTGAGCGTGAACGGGTCACTGGTCCATGGCTGTCCGATCACTGGGACCACGTCCATGTGGCCGGAGAGGATGACGCCGTCGCGGTTTTCCTGTGCCCGTGGGCCAGCGGAGCAGACCAGGTTGCACTTTCCCGGCGAGGTCTCGTAGCGCTCGACGCGCATCCCGGCGTCTTCGCAGCGGGTGGCGATCCGGTCGGCGATGGCTGTCACCGGCTCGCTGGAGACGGTCGGAAAAGCGACGAGGTCGGCGAGGATGGCTTCGGGCGAGGGCATGCCGCGTCCTAACGCCGGATCACAGGCCGACGTTGATCTGCAGGTAGCCCCCTGCCGTGAGCCCGAGCGTGCCGCCGCTCGCCTGGCCTACCCCGAGCTCGCAGGCCGCGTACGGTGTGATCCGCCACGTCATCGACAGGTCGGTCTCGTATGCGTAAGCAGCGCCATCGAGCGCGCTGCCGAGGCGGTGGGCCTGGGCCCTGAGCAGGACCCGGGCGCCGGCTTGCAGCTCACCGATCGCGGCGAAGTCGGTCAGGCCACCCGGCTGGTCCGCCGGCTGGATCAGGTCCAACAGCCCGAACTGGTCGTGGGTGTCGCCGAGCACGGGCTGGAACGCGGCCAGACTACCCGTCTGCGAGTCGCCGCTCGCCGCGCTGTATCGGACGCGCGCGACCCAGGCCCGGCGCCGGCCCAGGACGTACCCGAACTCTCCGGAGGTGAACGAGGCGTCTCCGTTGGGGTTTTTCTGCACATAGGCCTCTGCTCGGGCCAGCGTGCGCCCGGTCGAGATCGCTCCGAAGAAGCCGGTGGTGGTGGTCACCGCCGCCGTCTTCCGGGCGTCCGCGACCGACAGCACGTCGAGCTTTCCGTCGAGGTTGGGGCCCGCCCGCCCCACGCCCGCTCGCAAGACGGTGAGGCCGAGCCCGAACGGATCGTCCGCAGTGGAGCCGTCGCCGGCCGCCGGCCCGAACCGCCGGGCGTTTACGGCCTCGAACGAGAAGGGCGCGGCGGTCAACTCGAAGCGTACCGCGTCGAGAAACTGGCCCTGTAGGTCCCAGTCGCGGGTGCCGACGAGCCGGCCGTCGTCGATCTGCAGGCGTTGGCGGCCGATGGTCACCCGCCCTCCGACGTTGGGGGACAGCTCGCCGTCGAGCCGCGCCCAGGCTTCGGCCATCTCGGGGGCAAAGGGGCCGCTCGCGGTCAGCGCATCGTCCTCCCCCGTCCACGCGCGTACTTCCTGCAGGCTCACTCGCGCCGACAGGATCCCCCGGTCGGCTTCGATTCCTACACGGGCGACCTGCCCGACGCTCCGGGTATCGGGCATCGGAGCGCCCTGCCCCTCCAGCCGGCCGCGGATCTCGATGATGGGCCGCCAGGTGAGCTGCGGCCCGAACGGATCCGCGCGGTCGGGGCTCTCGGCGTACGCGTAGGGCACGAGTCCGATCGAGGCCACCGCGGCGGCGACCGCGCGCCTCACTCCGCCGCCGAGCATCGCGCCTCCGGTTCGCGTGGCAGCGCGACCGCCCAGCGGACGTAGCCGTCTTCTGGCTCCAGGTTGGGGTCGGAGCGGCGCGATGGCGCGAGCATGTCCCAGGCCAGCCCAGGCTCACCTTCAAAACCTGTCATCTCGGCCTCGAGCAGCAGCGCCGACGGGGTCTGGTTGTCGCGCATGAAGCCGGTGCGGTGGATTCCGTGGGTGATGCCGCCCTCCAGCACGGCGCCCGGGCCTCCAAAAGCGCGGAGCAGGTAGCGGTGGATGTAGGCGTTGCGGTTGAGGGATTGGGCTTCGGTCAGCGGGACCGACGCGGTCGCGCGGGCGAACCCAACGGCGTCGAGCGCCACGGTGAACCCCGAGAGCGCTCCAGCGAACGTGCTGTCTCCGCTACCCGAGACCTGCAGGTTGCGCCAGGCCGGGTCTCCGGGAGCGAGGTCGCCGCTGTCTGCGAGCCGCAGGCAATGGACGTGAGCGCGGGCAGCGCGATCGTCCGTGAGCTCCGCCGGGTGACCCGTTGGCGCTCCCAGCGCGTCGCGGGGCCCCGGCAGGTCCAGATCGGCGACGGCGGCGGACCAGGGGATCGCTTTGCCGCCCTCGACCACGGCGAAGCGCACGGCGACGGTCACCCCGCCTCCGACGTCACTGGTCCGGCCGTGCTGCAGGCCGCTGCCCCGGGTATCGAAGTCGTTGCAAAGGCCTCCGATCAGCATCGTGGTCAAGTCCACCGCGTCCCGCTCCGCCGAGTGCCAGCTCACCCCAAGGTTCATCGCGGCGAGGCAGATCCCTCGGTCCGCCCGTGCCGCGGTGTCGATCTCGAAGCCTTGCAGCACCAGCCCTGCTCCCTCCGACGCAGGGGAGGGCAGCGGGACGGTGACCGTGTAGTCGTCGCGCAGCTCCGTCACGAGGCGGGCCACGGAGGGCGGTCCCGCTTCGGAGTCCGCCATCTGGCGCTCCCGGTCGCGGGGAACTACCGATACTTCGGCTCGAAACGAGTGAAAACGAAGGCTTTGGCTGTCCTTCCAGTCTGTCAGCGCGACCGCCTGCCGGTCGTGGCCTACCCAGCGCGACAGGTGGGTGGCCGCCGCGACCAGCCCGAGCGTCCCGCCCACCCGCATCTGCCAGAGCCCACCGATAGCGCGGGTCCATGCGCCGGGGACGTTGTCACCTCGCCTGTCCAGGACGACGTCAAACTGGGCGAGGCGATGGTCGCGGGCGTACCAGCGCAGGTCAAATCCGTTGAGCCCCAGCGGCAGCCCTTCACCGAGGTCGCGGAGGTCGGCCAGCCCCGCCCACGCGCCTCCCGCAGGACGAGATAGCGGCGTCGCGACGAAGGTGATCATCGGGGCCAGCTTCCGCTCGGCGTCATCGTCGAACAGCACCACGGCGGCTCCCACGAGCCCCCCGGTGGCCCCCGGACCTCTTCGGGGCAGGGAGAGCGCGGAGGGACGGTCCAGGAACCCTGCGCCGACTGGGTGCAGCTTTCCCGCCTCTACACGATGCAGTCGGCCGCCCCATGCGGGCTCGCTCTCGTGGCCCCAGGAGTCCCACGCGGTGGTGGCCCACAGCGTGCCCTTCTCGCCGACACCGGTCCCCGCCGCGAACGTGAGCGCGGTGATCCCCTCGTCCGGACCGGCGCCTCCATCCACTCCGTCCGCGCTCACCACTACGTCGACGGCCTGCCCCGAAGCAGAGGCGCGCAGGTCGTAGGCCAGCACTCTCGCCACCGGCCCTTCGCAGCGCCGCAGCCCGATGTAGGCGACGCCGTCGAGCGCATCCCACGCAAGGCCCTGCACCCGCATGTCGCCATCGCAGTGCGATCGTCCCCAATCCGACAGCGCGTCCCGCATGCGGTCCACCTCCGGCAGGCGTCGCTCCTCCCAGCTGCCGGAACCGCTGGGCGGGTCCGCCATGCGCTCCAGTACGAACACGCGCTCGGTCTCCTGGCGGGGCCGCGAGGTGTTGTCCTTCCGGTAGCCGGTACGACGGCCTACGGTGCTGTAGGCCGTGATGCCGAGGACTTGCGCTCCCCCGAACGAGGCGAGATCCTCGATGTCGGTGGGCTGGATGGTGAGGCCTGACTGGGCTTGCCACCGGATCGGGTGCGGACTGAGCCGGGCTGAAGCGCGGAATTCAGGGCGCCGGCAGCCTGGGCAGTCGAGGCGGGGGTCCCGCAGCGGCAGGTTGAACCCGACGGGAGCTAACGATGCGCCGCGACCCGGTTCAGGCTCATAGAGCACGTCGGCCGGCCCCGCCGAGCTCACGACGATGGTGCCGTCCCCCAGCACCGCCAGCCCCGACGGCTGGAACAGCCCGGCGCTCACCGGCCTATCGAGGTCCATTCGCAGCAGCGGGTAGGACCGGTACGGGGTGCATGCGCTGGCGGCCGCGAGCATCCACACCCACGGATGGAGCCTGCGCGAAGTTTCGGCGCTCACCGGGCGCTACCCATGCAGCGCGCGCAGCAGCGTGGCGGGTACGGTAGGATCGAGGTGACCCCTCACGATCCCCAGATCGGCGACGAGCTCTGTGGCGTCCAGTCGGGGGCGCCGCGCGCGGAGTGTGCAGAGCAGGCCGGGTTGCCCGCACGGGAGCATCACCGTTCGGACGTCGCCGGTGATCGTCACGGTGTCCGACGCCCGTGCGCCGAGCCTGAACCTGACCCGATCCGCGACGGGGACCACTCCCACCGGGTCGAGTCCGGCGGCGTGCAGCGCGCGCGCGAGCACCTCGTCGGCCCAGTCCACGTAGCGGGGGTGGTTGGTGTGGCCGAGCGGGTCCATCTCGGTCCACCACGGCGAGAAGGTGAAGCTGGGCATGGCGGCGGTGCCCAAGGCTGAGCCGGTCGGCGGGAACTCGGGCAATGCGGGTCCGCTGCCCGCATCCGGGTGGATCGGAAAGGCAGCGATCAGCTCCGGGGAGCCCCCGCCCGGCGCACCATCCGGGCCGATGTGGACCCAGTCGGCGGTGGCGTTCATCACCCCCGCGATCTGCGTGTCGCGGCGCATGAGCACGGCGCGGCGATGGTCAGCGATCTGTGTGGATACAGCGAGGTCCTCGCCGTATCGAGCTTCGCGTAGGTGGATGGCGCGCATCTCCCGGACGACAAAGCCGGTGCCCATGGCGCGAAACCGCTCCGGGGGCCAGCCGCGGTCAGCAGCGTCGTCCACTGCCGCGTCCTGAACGATCCGCCACAGGTCTCCGGCGCGGGCGGTGTCGCGTGGGGTGCAGGCGTGGCGGGGTATCCGCATCCGGCGAACGCCCGGCGCCGCTGGGGCGTGCACCGTGGCGTTCGTCTCGGGCGTCTGCATGATCGCCTTGTTCTTAGCCCTTCGCGCGGTACGCCGCCGAGAGCACGTCAGCGACCTCGCCTCGGATGATCCGCGGGTCTGGGCGCTCGCCGGCCACCAACTGCTCGCGCATCTTCGTACCGGAGATGCTGTACGGCGCCACACCCGGGTGGCGCTCAGTGAGGTCGACACGGCCAAGGTGCTCGTAGAAGGCTGCAAATCCGACCTTCACCGGCTGCGTCGACAGGGCGCCGGGCAGGTTGTCGAAGATCTGCTGTGCGTCGAAGTCGCCCCAGATCGCGGCCTTGTCATCGTAGGGAGCGTCGGCGTGCTTGCGGCCGATCACGATGTGTGAGAACCCGTGGTTCTGCCGATAGATCGCGTGCATCACGGCCTCGGAAGGGCCGCCGTAGAACATCTTCATGTCGAGGCAGACCAGCTCGAACACGTCGTTCAGGTCGTAGCCAGCGTCGGCCCACAGCGCGGCGTCGCTGTCGCCCTGGCCGAGCAGCCGGCCGTCCCGGAGGATCCGGTAGGTTCGGACTCGCGTGCCGGCGTCCACGTCGTCGCTCTTGAGCTGCCCGACAAGCGGATTCAGGATCACGCCGGCGTATCCACCCGCCCGGGTGAGCTGCTCGACCCCGTACACCAGCGCGTATTCGTGCGCGCGGTGGAGCGGGTTCCGTGTCTGGAACGCCAGGGCGGCGGTCCAGCCGCGCTCCTCGATCAGCTGGCGAGTGCGCGCCGGCGAGTTGAGGAGGTCTCCGTACTCGGGGTTCCGGCGGGCGGGGAGCACGGCGATGTCGCCGCCGATCAGGGTGGTGCGCGCGTCATCGGTCGCGATTCGGGCGCCGGGGTGATCGAGCCTGGGGGTGCCGTATACGCGCTCGACGTACCGCTGCTTGTCCCACGCGAAGACGCTGGACACCGAGATGGTGCCGAACACCTCGTTGTTCGCGTTGACGAGCGCGGCGCGCGCGCCGGGCTTGAGTCGGGCGGCCTCGGCCTCGGTGACCGGCAGGGAAAAGGGGATCGTCCAGGCGTGGGCTTTGCCGTCGTGTCCGATGATGTTCTTCTGGTCGAGGACGCGATTGAACGTCGCCTCGTCCATGAAGCCCCCAAGCGGGGAGAGGGTGCCGTCTGCGATCCGGTACACCACGGAGAGGTCGGCGTCGGTCACGGCGATCTTCGTCAGGCCCTCCGCCTCTGCGAGCAGGGACTTCCTTGCCGTGAAGGGAAGGATACGATTGGTGAGTTGACCACCACCGTGGACGGGGACGAGAGACATGGCAGGCTCCAGAAGCGTACGAAAGGCGACGAGCCGCGGGACGCGGCCAGTGAGGGCGCCGGGCCGGCGGGTAACGCGCGGGCCCGCGCGGGTCGATGGGGGCGGCGAGGTGGACCCATGCTGGGGTCAAAAAGAGAACCGCCCCGACCGGAGGTCGGGGCGGCGGTAGGTCGGGCCGGCGGGAGGATGCAGCCCGAAGGCCGCAGCCAAGCTAACTAGATCGCGATCGTGCAGCCGGAGATGTCGATCGCGGCGTAGGCCTCAGCGCTGCTGCAGTCGCCTTCGGTGTAGGCGTCGGCGAGACACTGGAGGTAATCGGCGCTGGCGGAGGCGGCATCGCCCTTCTGGCCGTCGTAGACGGCGCAGGTGGAGGTGGCGTCAAGGTCCATGCTGCCGTCGGTGATGGCGTAGGCCTCGGAAGCGCAAACGCTGTAGGCTTCGATGTAGTTCTCGCAGGCGGCCTGCACGTCGACGCCGCAACCGGCGAGGGCAAAGGTGGCTGCGAAGAGGGCGAAGTTGGCGATCTTGTTCATTGGAAATCCTTGAGATGCGGTTGAAATGAAACGCCCGTATTGGGCGGATGCACGCTATTCGACATCACACGAGCGGGCAAGCCCGCCGCGCAAAAATTTACTCGACCTGTGCGCAGACGACCGGAAAGGTGTTGGCGTCGAGGTCCGCGCAGGTGACATCGGCCAACGCCGAAAGGCACTCATCGGCCGCGCGACGGTCGTACGGGGTCTCGCCGGTGTCCACCGCGGATTGGTCGGCGACGCAGGTCTCCTCGTCCGTCCAGCCCAGCGCGGCGAGCGCGGCGGCGTCTTCGCACTGAAAGAGCAGGGCGCAGTACTGCGTGGCGAATTCGATGTGGAAGTCTTCTTGGCTCGGACCACAACCGGTGAGGATCGCGGCGGCGGCGAAGCACGCAGCGCGTCCGAGGCGCCCAACGTGCCGAAGTGGGGCAGGGTGTTTTCGCCCAAGGCTGCGGGACACGGTGATGGGGCGCATGCGAGCGGGGTTATCACTGCGGGCAATGTCTGGGCTCCTGTTCACCCCCCTCTCCCTCGGACCCTGCTTCGTCGAGAACCGTGTGTGGTTGCCGGCCATGGTCACATGGCTGTCGAACGACGCAGGCGAGGTCACGCCCGAGGTTCGCGCCCGGTACCTCCGGTATGCCCGGGGCGGCCCGGGGATGATCGTGCTCGAGGCGATGGGGGTACGCGACGTCGCCTCTGGACCGCTACTTCGGCTGTCTCATGACCGGTTCGTTCCCGCGTTGCGCGAGCTGGTCGCTGGCATGCGGGCGGCAGCTCCGGATCCGGACCGCCTGCGCGTGGTGCCGCAGGTCATCGATTTTCTCAAAATCGCTAGGCGGGACCCGGTCCGGGCGCTCGCCCATCTCGAGGCGCGCTACCCTGGCTGCGCCGGCTGGGACGAGGCGAAGCTACAGGCGGTGCTGACTCCCCGAGAGTGGCGGGACTACGCGTGGGGCTATCGCCAGCAGGTAGAGGATCTCGATGCGGACGCGATCGGCGCCGTGCCCGGCCACTTCGCGCGCGCGGCGGTCCGCGCTCGGGACGCCGGGTTCGACGGGGTGGAGCTGCACTTCGCCCACGCCTACACCATGGCCAGCTTCCTCTCCGCGACGAACGGACGACGTGATGAGTACGGGGGCTCCCTCTGCAATCGACTTCGTCTCCCTCTCGCGGTGATCGCGGCAGTTCGGGCCGCCGTAGGCGAGGATTTCGCGCTCGGGCTTCGGATGCTCGGGAGCGACGACGTGCCCGGCGGGACCACCATCGACGAGGCGGCACAGATCGCGGTTGCTTTCGCTGCCGCGGGGGTCAACTTCATCTCCGTCAGCCGGGGCGGGCGTTTTGAGGACGCCGCCCGTCCGCGGATCGGCGCGGCCGCTTACCCCTACACCGGACGCAGCGGCCTGTTGTGCATGCCCACCCACGACTTTCCTGACGGGGCCAACCTGCCGCTGCCCCGACAGATCCGCGCCGCTGTCCGGGCCGCCGGCCACACAACGCCCATCGTCGGAGCAGGCCGCATCAACACCGCGGAGGTGGCGGAGCGCGCGTTGGCCGACGGCGATCTCGACCTTGTGGGCATGGCCCGGGGCCTGCTCGCCGACCCGGACTGGCCACAAAAGGCGCGTGGAGCGCTGTCCGGACCGATCCGGTATTGCAAGTTCACCAACGCCTGCGAGGCGCTCGATCGCGCGCATCTGCCCGTTCGTTGCCAGCTGTGGTGGAAGCAGGGCACGCAGGCGCCCGACTGACCGGTCGGCGCCCAGCAGACCAGCGCTCAGCGCTCCGTAGCGCCTCGCAGCCATGCGCCCGCCCGCACCTCAAGCTCGCGCCGGAAGGGCAGCGGTTGGAGCGCCCGCGCGAGCGTGGACAGGACGAACTCGGCCCGGCACTCCCAGGTCATCGTCTCCTCGGTGGGCTCTCCAGCGAGGATCCAGCTCCGTTCGACCGCGCTGGAGCAGCGGAGCAGCGCAGGCGGCCCATGTACGGCGACGTGCGGCGCCGTATGGGGGCACGCCCCAAGCTCGTCCGCGAACAGCCGACGCACGCGAGGGATGTGGTACCGCGCGGTGACGACCAGAATTCTCGACCAGGACCGGGCCTCGGTCAGCTCGAGCGTGCGCGCGACCTCCTCCCGAGTGGAGCGCGTCTGATCCTCCCGGTAGACGGCGGACGCCGGGACGCCGAGCTCGGAGAGCAGGTCCGCCACGATCTGGCTTCCAGTGCGCGCCTGCCCCCTCAGCCTCGCCTCCAGCGTCGCGATGGTGGCGCCGGTCGCGCGGTGCACGGCCGCCGCGGCCGCCGCTCGGGCGCGTAGCTCCCGCATCGCCCGTACTGGGTCGTGTCGCATCTCCTTGCCCAGCACCACCACGGCGTCGAACTGGATCACGCTGTCTCCGCGCCGGTGGGCTGGCGGTACGGTCCGTCCACTTCGGCGATCATCGCCTCGACCCG
The DNA here is from genome assembly GCA_009692605.1 of Myxococcales bacterium. Lineage (GTDB taxonomy): Bacteria > Myxococcota_A > UBA796 > UBA796 > SXON01 > CAIUMM01. The sequence goes on along the minus strand of SHYV01000025.1, from coordinate 17,108 downwards.
GGCACGTTCATCGTCGCAGAACGCAGACACCGCCGACCTGAACCTCGGGTCCGGCAGGTAATGCGCGCTCCAGGTCGGCGCGGGAAGGTAGCCGCGCTGCAGCTTGTGCTCGCCTTGTGCGCCCGCCTCGACCCGCTCGATGCCCTCGGCGAACGCGAGGTCGAGCGCCATGTAGTAGCAGAGCTCGAAGTGCAGGAACGGGACGTGACGTCGCGCCCCCCAGTTCCGCCCGTAGAGTGTATTCCCGCCCCGCAGGTGCAGGGCCGCGGCCACGAGCGTGTCCCCGTGCTCGGCGACCGTCAGCATCACCTTGTCCCCGAGCTTCTCTGCCATTCGGCCGAAGAATGACGGTCCAAGATAGGCCTGACCCCACTTTCGGTCGGTGTTCGCCAGGTAGAGGCTATGAAATTGCGCCCACTGGTCGCTGGTGATGGCCGCTCCGCGCAGCCATCGGAGGCGAAGCCCGCTCGCCTGCGCGACGCGGCGCTCCCGCCGGATGTCCTTGCGCCTGTGGCTGGTCAGCGTGGCCAAGAACTCCTCGAAGCAGGTGATTCCAGGGTTGTTGAAGTGGAACTGGGCGCCGGCGCGCAGGATCCAGCCGCGCGCCGCGAACGCTGCCCGGTCGTCTGCCTCAAGGAAGGTGGCGTGCGCCGACGAGAAGCCACCCTTCGCCACCGTCGCTTCGATGCTGGCGATCAGCCGATCGCGAGTGTCTGGCGCGGCCCCGGGACGCACGAGGAGGCGGGGCCCGGGCACGGGGGTGAACGGGACGCCGATCAGGAGCTTCGGGTAGTAGCGGCCCCCCGCTCGCTCCCATGCCTGTGCCCAGGTGTGGTCGAACACGTATTCGCCCCAGGAATGGGCCTTCCGGAAGACGGGCGCGAGGGCGCTAACGGTGCCATCCTCCGCCCGGATGACGTGCGGGTCGTGCACCCAGCCCGTGCCGCTCGTCGCGGATCCGCTGTCGAACAGGGCATCGAAGAAGCCTCGCTCCACGAATGGGTTTCCCCCTCCCGCGCACGCATCCCAGTCCGCGGCCAGCGCCCCCATCGACCCGGGCTCCGAGGGGGTGACTGCAGTCATCCGCAGCGGGTAACTGTCTGCGGCGCTCTGGGTCCGTCACACTGCTCATCCTGTAGCGGATCCGGCCTCGTCCTGCGCCGGCCTCACGCTAAGAGGCGGCCATTCAACGCACGCCCGAGCCCAGCACCCCGAACCCAGCACCCCGAACCTCAACCCCCCTCAATTGGAGCGCCCCCATGAGCCTGATCGGAACCCCCGCCCCCAGCTTCACTCTTACCGACAACGCCCGCCAAAAGGTCTCACTTGAGAGCCTTCTGGGCAAGCAGGTCGTGCTGATGTTCTACCCGGCCGCGTTCACCGGCGTCTGTGAGAAGGAGGCCTGCACATTCCGGGACTCCATGTCCGAGTTGAACGGCCTGAACGCGACGGTGCTCGGCATCAGCGTGGACTCGCCGTTCGCCAACAACGCGTTCGCGGCGAAGAACACCCTCAACTTCCCGTTGTTGTCCGACGTCGCGCGGGACGTCACCCGGGCCTACGGGGTGGAGCTGCACGACTTCGCCGGCATCGCCGGCTTCACGGTGTGCAAGCGCGCCGTGTTCGTCGTGAACGCGGCGGGCGTGGTCAGCTACGAGTGGGTCGGGGCGAACCCCGGCATTGAGCCCGACTACGATGCCGTCAAGGCCGCCCTCGGGTAGGTGACTACCGCAGGAGCAGCGATTCTGCCCTCCTGAGCCTCCGCACCCGGTTCACTTCCGCCCCTGCCGAGCGGATGCAGCCGTCGCTCCCGACGATCCAAGCGTCACCTCTTGGGTTGGTCGGTATCGGACTTCCTGTCCAGGTGAAGAAGGTGCTGGGGTCTGGCGGCGGGCCCCCATGCTGCTCCTCGTACGCGCTGCAGGCGGGCAAAAAGGTCTCCGCGACGCGGTCGTGGTACAGCCGCCCTAACTGTGTGTCGATGTCCGCGAGCTCGGGCTCCGACGGCGCAGCGCTCCGTCGCTCCTCCAGATAGGCGATGGCGCCGTCGCGGTCGCCGCCGCGGGTCCGGAGGGCAGCCGCCGCTGCGGCGTACCAGGTCCCCGCTCTGGGAGCGGCTGCCGCGCGCTCCATCCAGTCGGCCGCCAGGGCTGGGTCGTCCCGGTGGATGTACTGGTTCATCGCGAACGAGAACGCGAAGTAGCCGTCGTTGGGTATGGCCTCTGCGCCGCGTCGGAAGACGGCGTCCGAGCCGTCGATGTCGCCCAGCACGCGGAGCAGCGAACCGCCGTAGAAATACGGTGAGCGCCAGGCGGGGTCCAGATCGACGACGGCGAGGATCGTGCCTCGCAGCCAGGCGATCCACGTCGGGTCACCGTCGCGCTTCCAGTGGTCTCCGAACACCAGTACGCTCCGAATCCACAAGACGTCCGCGGTGGCCTCGTGCTGGTCCAGAGAGGCTGCCCGCAACATCGGCCCATTCGGCGCGAAGACAAGGCTGGCGTCTTCCGCCCGGGCCCGCCGCGTGGCGTCCGCTCGCGGCTGCGCGAAGCCAACGAGGGCCGAGCCCAACACGGCCGAAGCTCCGAGGACGAGAAACTTCATGGGGTCCACTGTATTTCACTGCGGCGCCTCGCGCTCCCCCGACGTAGAGCGGGCCCGCACCGGGGTTTGTGATTACCCACTGGCGTGCTCATCCTGCTTCTGCTTGCCTGCCCGACTCCGTTTGCCGGTGACGACACGTCGGGCGGTCCTGGGGTCATCGACGATCCGGACACCGGGGCCGACACGGGGGCCGACACGGGACCAACCGACGCCGAGGACGATGCCCGGGTTCGTGCGCTCACAGATCTGCCAGAGGGGGATGAGCCCAGCGCGCCACCCCTGCTGATCCGGGTGGACTACGTCGTGGACGGGGACACGTTCTACTGCACGCCCGACGGCACTTTTGACTCAGTCAAGGTGCGGATGATCGGTGTTGACACCCCCGAGATCGCGCATGGCGATGCGGCCGAGTGCTACGGCAACGAGGCGTGGGCCTACACCGGTGCGGCGCTGAACGGCCGGCTGGCCTGGCTCACGTTTGACGCCGAGGAGCTCGATGACTACGGCCGCACGCTCGCGTACGTGATCCGTGACACGACGGAGGCCGGGTTCTACAACCGCCGCATCGTGCGCGACGGCTACGCCATCCCCCTCGAGATCGCCCCGGACGACAGCTATGCCGCAGAGATTCAGGCGGATGCGAACGCGGCGGAGGCGGATGGCCTTGGGCTCTGGGCGGCCTGTCCGTGATTGGGGACATCTTCTTCTCGCTCCTGTGGCTGGCGCTTTTTCTGATCGGCGCGGCGGGTGTCGGGGCGTTCTGGCTCGCGCGGGGGGCAGCCAGAAAGTTCTCATCGCTCGGCCCGCTTCGTAGGCTGCAGCGGGCCTCCAGACGGCCGGCGTTGCCCGAGCGCGATGACCAAGAAGGCAGTGATCTCCTTGCTTATCCACGTAAGTTGGAGGCTCTGGAGCAGCGTCTTGGCGAGCGGCATCGCGCGGTCGAGGATCAGATGCAGCTCCTCGAGGCGCGGTGCGCCGAGATGGACGCGAAGGCTGGGAGAGAGGAGCTCGCACGGAAGTATCGGGACGATCTCAGGTTGCTAAATGCGCGCGCGGGATCGATGCGCCGGGTGCTGGGGATGGTCTGGAAGACCCGCGCGGTGCTCCTGTTTCGAGCCCATCTTGCCCTGTCCGCGCGGAGGCGGCCCGACCTCGGGAGGCTGCCCGATCCGCTCGCCCCGAGCCTCGACCTCCGCAGCGCGCAGCAGGCTTTCCATGAGGCGGCGCGCGCGGTGAAGCTCTACATGAACCTGTTGCGCGAGCGCGCGGCGGAGCTGCCATCGACCCGGCCCGACCCGCCCTCGGGCGCAGACGCGGACGCCGCGACCCGCGCGATCGTCGACCGGGAGGAGGATCGCACCTCGCGTGCTCACCTCACGCTTGTGGACGATATGGACCGCCTTTGCGACAACCTGACCTGGCTCGGCGACCATCTCGCGTCCCGCGCGACGCTTGACGGGGGAGACGCCGGCGCTGGGGACTCCGGATCGCCCGACTCCGGTCCACTGCTGGAGGAGGTCGAGCGCGCCCTTCAGGAGCTCTCGGGGCTCGCGCGGTCCATGGACCCCGCGCTGGCCGACAGCGCGGTGCACAACCTGGCCGTAGACATCGGCCGGCTCGAAGAGGCGGGCCTTGAGGCCGACGCGGAGGCGGCCGCCCGGCTGGAGGTTGAGAACCTGCTGCGTGAGACACAGACCCCGCCACGGGAGATTCGGACGTGACCATCGAGACTGCACTTCTCGCGGCGGGCGACCGGGCCCTTTCGATCGCGCCTGGAGAGGCGCTGTTCGATCTGGACGGGACCTTGATCCACGGCGACATCAGCGAGTCCGCGGTAGAGGTGCTGGCGCCTTCTGGCTGGGACTGGCCTGCGTACCATGCGCTGGTCGAGACCGACGACATGGTCCAGAAGACCCGTGGGTCCATCATCCAGGCCGAGCTCACGGCGCAGGCGCTCGCCGGGTTGACCGTACAGGAGGTGGGCGGGCTAGTGGACCGGGCATTTGCGGAGGGGAGGGTTCGGCTTCGGGAGGAGACGATCGCCCTCGCCCACCGCCTTGCGGGGCATCACCGCGTTTGGATCCTGACCGGGAGCGCCGCGGTGCTCGGCCGCGCCGTCGCTCCTCGGCTGGGGCTGCACAACGTCATCGGGCTTGAGTTGGCGTTCGCGGGGGACCGCCTGACCGACAAGATCATCCCTCCGGTCACCATCGCCGCGGGGAAGATCACCGCAGCGTGGGTGCGTCTGGGGCGCCGTCCTGCCTTCGCGATCGGGGACAGCCCTTGGGACATGCCCCTGCTTGAGTTCGCCCGTTCGCGGGTCGGCGTAGGCCGGATCAGCGGCGTGGAATAGCGCCTCGCGAGGCTCCGCTGCATGCAGACCTGGAAGCTCACCATCGCCTACGACGGCCGCAACCTGTGCGGCTGGCAGGTGCAGCCGGGTGTACGCACGGTGCAGGCCGAGCTGGAGAGCGTGGTATCGAGGCTGTTCGGCGGCGTGAAGATCTGCGTGCACGGGAGTGGGCGGACCGACTCCGGTGTGCACGCGCTCGGTCAGGTCGCGAGCTTTCGGGCTGAGAAGGAGCGCTCGCCCGAGCAGGTGCTCATGGCGCTGAACGCCACGTTGCCCGAGGACATCTCCTGCCTCGCGGCTGAGATCGTCGAGCCGGCCTTCCACGCGCGCTTTTCGGCGACCGGCAAGACGTACCGGTACCTGATCCAAGAGTCCGCGGTCCGGTCGCCGCTGTGGCAGGGCTTGGCTTGGCGCCTTCGCGGCCCGGTGGACTGGGCGGGTGTCGACGAGGCCCTTCTGGCCTACCGCGGAACCTGGGACTTCTCCGCGTTTCAAGCTCCGAGCATGCCGAGACGTTCCCCGGTTCGGACGATCTGGCGGGCGGATCGCGAGCAGATGACCGGGCCCCACGGCGCGGTTCAGGCGCTCACCTTCGAAGGGCCAGGGTTCCTACGCTACCAGGTCCGCATCCTCGTTGGCACGGCGATGGAGGTCGGCCTCGGCCGTCGGCCCGTCGCGTCGATCCCGGACTTGCTTGCGAGGGGCCCGGACGGCGCCAGAGACGAAGCGGGAAGGACGGCGCCCCCCGACGGCCTGTACCTCGTACGCGTGGGCTACGAGCCGCGGGAGCGAGGCGTGCTCGGGCAGGCCCCATGATCAGCGGCTGACCGCGCCGTCCTTCTCAAGGAAGTACACGCCGTCGCGCAGGACGTACCGTACATTCGTGATCTCGGGCGGGATGCTGGCCCCCGCATCGTCTTGCCGCGTTGTCTCCCTTTCAACGTAGGCCGTGCTGCGCTTCCCGGAGAACTCAGCCTTGAAGGTTGAAGAATTCGGTGGGTCCATCAGGCCCGACAACGACAGCGCCAGGTGCTCTTGCCCAATTTTGGTCGGGGACTCGCTGGTGTAGCTGATCCAGTCATCCCGGAAGTCGGCGCAGGCATCCACCCCGAGGTGGAGGTGGATCAGCGGGATCCCAGCCTTGCTAGCGGGGATAAGGTCCGCCGTGAGATCAGAGCCTGACTGGGAGAGGAACGCTCCGCCGGCGGCGTCCACGTCCAGCTGCATGGTGGCCCCAGCGCGCAGGTTCGGCTCGAAAACGCGCACGCGGACGCTGAAATCACTCCGCCACGCGGCCGTTGCCAGCTCCTTTTCGCCGTCCCCGTCAAAGTCGGCCTCCCAGCGGTATGGCGTAAGATCCCCCCCGAACACCCACCCCGACCGCGTTCCGCTGACCCGGTACCAGCAGTCGACTCGGTCATCGATCTGCTCGGTGGCCCCGACCTCCTCCACCTGCACGACGGCCCCGAACGCCAGAGTGGTGGAGCGCTCGCCTGAGGCCGCGTAGTACACCGGGGTGCTGCCATTCGCTGCGTAAAGGGTGGTCTTCACCGGCCAGCGGGTGTACTCGAACGCGGACAGATCGGTGGCAGCCGCCGCGTTGCTTAGGGCGTAGCGGTACGGTGGGAGCCGGGCGGCGAGGGCGACGGGGAGGAGGGTCAGCAGCAGCATCTGAGCAGGCTAACCACACGGACGGTCTGGTCAGCCGAACCCGGTCCAGCGCACGACCACATCATCGCCGAAGAACAGCCACACCACGGCACCCACTGCCAGAAATGGGCCGAAGGGCATCGCCAGTTGGAGCGTTCCTCGTCGCCACAACAGGGTCGCCACTCCCACGATGCTTCCGAGCACGCTCGCCGCGATTACGATGAAGAGCAACGCGGGAATTGCTGCAAAATAACTACCGAGCAAGGCGAGTAGTTTTGCATCTCCGAGCCCCATGCCCTCGCGTTTCCTCACCAGCCGGTAGAGCGCCATCAGCGTGTAAAGTCCGAGTCCACCCGTCGCCGCCCCCACAACGGACTGTTGCCAGGTGGGCGCGTAGGGGAACCCAAGGTGCGTGCACAGCGCTGCGCCGGCTACGCCCACCGGGACGCTGTAGATCGAGAACGCGTCGGGGATGATCTTGTGGCGCAGGTCAATGAAGGTCAGCCCGACGAGCGCGAACAGCAGCCATCCGTACCAGACGAGCGCGACCAGGTGGGCCTTGTCAACGTCCGCCACGTCCGGGATGATGCGCCGAAAGAGCAGGACGCAAAGCAGCGCGAACATCGCCTCGATCGTCGGGTAGAGCGCTGAGAAGGGGGTCCGGCAATCCCGGCACCGGCCGCGCAGCCAGAACCAGGCGAACACGGGGACGTTGTCGTAGGGGCGGACGCCGGCGCCGCAGTGTGGGCACGCCGACCCTGGCCAGGCGACCGACCGGTCCTCGGGCATCCGCACGATGCAGACATTCAGGAAGCTGCCGAAGAGAGCGCCGAAGACGCCTGCCATCCCCTGCATCCCCAGATACAGCTCGTCGAGCGGGGTCAAGGGGGCGTGGCCAAGCTCGGCACCGGGAGAAACCCGCGGCCCAGGAGCACGCGCGCGATGGGGTGACGTGCGTTGAGGTGGGTCAGTCGTTGAACCAGATCGTCGATCGCGCGAAGCTCGGCCCGCCCCATGTCCACATCGTAGGTGACACCCAAAAACCCGCGGACAGCCTGCGGGTAGCTGATGTCGTGCAAACGATGGCCATCCTTCGTGCCGAACGCGCCGTCAAATCCGGCCGAGTACCACTCGCCGATGAGCTCGTCGGCGGCTTCGAGCGCGCCTTCCGCGCCCGGGCCGTCCGTGAACAGGATGTGGATCGGCAGCTGATCCCACGGGCACTGGGTCGATACGCGGAGGTCGAACTCCTCGTGCTCCCAACGCAGCTGGACGGGTGCCTGCGCCAGCGCGGGAAACTCCGCCACTTGCACCACCATCGGCTGATCCCCCACCTGTCCGATCTGGTTCGTCGCCGGGTTGACCAGATCTACCCGCACCCCTGCGTAGGGGCGCGCGCCTTCGGGCACGATGACCACCGGCCGCCCGTCTGGGCCCCGCCGCATCTTGGCGGCCTCGGCCACCCACCCCTTCGCCGGACCCTTCAGATAGCCGTCGAACATCTCCACGTAGCTCTCGCGGTGGGCCTCCAGCAGGTTCTTCGGGTGCAGTTTGCGGGCGATCCACAGGCGGATCTCGCCGGCGAGCGCCTTCAGGCCACGAACGGCGTCTGGATCGTCCGCGTCGGCCTTCACGTAGGCGTCCAGCTCCGCCAAACCCTCATCGAGGCGTCCCCAGCCGAGCAGCAACAGCGCGTACTGGTGTTGGGGGCGTGGTTGGTTCGGTGAGCGGGCCAGAGCGCGCCGGTACGCCGCTTCGGCCTCGATTGGCTGGTCGAGGTCCTCGTGGGCCGCAGCCAGCGAGAGCTCGAACCCGTCGATCATCTCGTCTGCCTTGGCCTTGCCTGCGGCACCCGTCGACGCCAACTCTCCTGCCATGCCGATCGCCTGCTGGATGAGCGGCAACCCGAGGTGAGCCTCGCCGAGCTGAAGCTGCACCACGCCCAGCGCGTGGACGAGGTCCGGGCGGCTCGGGGCGGCCATGATGGCCTCCATCAGGAGCTCCCTGGCCTTTCGCGGGTCGTCGCGGCCGAGGGCCTGAAGGGCGCTCTCAGCGAGGAGGTTGATTTCAGTCTCGGTCACGGCCAGCTCCGGAGGCAGCGGGGAGTATCAAGAAGTTCAAACCATCACCCCTCGCCCGAGGATCTCGTTCGGGTCCGCACATCGCCGCAATGCGCGCCACGCCTCGATCTGCGGCTCGCCCACCATCATCGCGAGGTGGGCCCGCTTCATGCGGCCGATGCCGTGCTCTGCGCTGACTGTACCGCCGAGCGCCACGGCGCGGCGGGCGAGCTGCATGTACCTGTCCTTCGCCTCGCCCCACTCTGCGGGGGTTCGGGGGAGGAAATTCAGGTGCAGGTGGTTGTCGCCAAGGTGCCCGAAACACACGGCTGGCATCCCGGTGTCGTCGTAGAGGTCGAGCATCTCGGCCAGCGCGCTGTCGGGCACCGCGAAGTCGGTTCCAACCTTCCGGACCCCGCTGCGGGCGATGATCTCGTTCACCTCGGCCGGCAGGGCGTGTCGGATGGCGTGCAGCCGGGCGCGCGCGGCGTCGTCGTCCGCCACGATGGTGTCCTCCACCAACGCCCCGTGGCGCTGCAGGGCCTCGACCCAGCGGTCGAGGGGCGGGTCGCCTTCGTGCTCGATCTCGAACAGCACGGCGCTGTCTGCCTCGGTCAACGGCACACGCCCCCGGATGAGGTCAAGCGAGCGGCGATCGAAATATTCGATGCAGCGGGGGCGCAGGCCGTCGGTCTCCCGCCCAATAGACGGCGTACCTACAGGTCCGCGGGTGGCGCGCACCTCGGTCAAAAAACCCAGCAGGGAGGCGCGTGTCGGAAAGAACGTAAAAAGCGCCAGGACGTGCTTCGGTAGTGGGAGCAGGTGCGTCCATACGCGGGTGATCACGCCGAGGGTGCCCTCAGAGCCGATCAGAAGATCTAAGAGGTTTGTCGCTGGAAAGTATCCAGCTGCGGTCTTGACCTGTGGCTCCCTCCACAGTGGCACGGGCCAGGGGCTCGGGGTGTTCCGGTCGGCGACCACCACCGAGCCGTCGGGCAGCACGGCCTCGACCTGCCGAATCCATGGCCGCGTTGGTCCGTAGGCGTAGGTGCGGGCGCCCGAAGCGTTGCAGGCGACCGCTCCGCCGAGGGAGCATTCGTGGCGGCTGGTGGGGTCGGGCGGGAAGAAGAGCCCGAGGGCCTCGATCTGCGATTGGTACTCGCCGAGGAGGATGCCGGCGTCGGCGTCGTCGGCGGCGTGCAGCGTGGCCAACTTCTCGGTGGAGAGCAGCCAGCCGCCTTGTGGGACGGGGGCGCCGGTGGTGGAGGTACGCCGCGCTGTCACCGTGACCGGGATGGCGTGCTCCTGACAGTGTCGGATGACCGCCGCGACCTCTGCGGTACAGGCGGGTCGAACCAACCCGTCCGCCGTCCCCTGACTGTTGGAGGCGTCGGACAGGTAGCCGCACAGGATGGCCGGGTCGGTGACGAGCTCAGGGAGGGACACGCCACCGTCTATGATCTCCGGAGTCGGAGTTCTACTCGCGCGTCTCTTCAGCTTCCATGCGGCCGCTGTTGGACTTCTTGAGCGACTTCTTGCCCTTGGCTTCGGCAGGAACGGGCTGGCCGTCGGGGCCGCACGCTGGGAGCGTCGCATCCGAGAGCGTAGTGGTGCCGTCGGCGTTGGTCGTCACGGTCGCGCAAGCTGGGGCGGCGACGGCCGTTGCAGGTGCTGGAGGGGCTGCCGGCGCAGCCGTCTCGGTGGGCGTGGCGGCCGGGGCGGTGGCGTCGGGCTCGCCAGCTACGGCGAGGGAGAGCGTGAGGACAAGGGAGAGGACCATCAGAGACTCCTGAGTAGGGGAAGAACGGAGAGCAACTGCTTCCGGAGAGACCAGAGACCGGGACTCCAGACGCGCGTGCATGGCGCTCTATTCAGGGATCAGGAATCTGGTGTGGCGGGTTGGACGTGCGATGCTCCGGTGCGCCCGGTGCCGTGGCGTACCCCACGAGTTAGCCCCACCTCGCTGGAGCCCACATGCTTTTGACCCGCTTCGTCTTGAACGCTGTCTTCCTCGCCACCTCCCCCGCGCAGGCCGGGTGTGACGCGCAAGTCGCGGCCGTCGCTGGGCTCGCGGCAGACGCTGTTGCCCCTGCGTATCAGGCGCTGATCCGGTGCGATCCGAAGATCGCCGAGTCGTCGTTCTTGAACTTCCTTCAAAAGGCCGGAGACACCGATGCGGTCACCGCGCTGGTGGGTGTGGCGATCGACTCGAAGCTTTGGGCTCCTGCGTGGTCATCGCTCTCGAAGATCCCCGACTACGATGCGCGAGACGCTGTCGCCACGAACATCGGCGGAACCTGCGCCGAGCACCCCCTCACCGTCACGTTCCTGCAGGGTGCCTACGCGCTCCGCGACATCGAGTTCAAGCAGTGGAGCTCGGCCTACCAGGCGTGTGACGACGAGAAGCTCTGGGCGTGGGTGGAGACCAAGGTCAAGGCCCCGCCGGCCAAGGCGTTCGACGAAAAATACATGGGCCTCGCGAACATTTACGCGCGGAAGCGGGCCGTGGACGCCCTTCCGGCGCTGTCGGAGGCCGCCATCGCCGCTGCAGGCAACGGTGGGCCGTTCAACCCCCTCCTTGAGGCTATGACGAACGCGATGGCGCCCGGGCTTGGTCAGGACATGTCGCCGGAGAGCCACAAGGCGCTCGAGGACGTGCTGGTCGCCATCGCCCAGAAGACCGGGCCGGAGCAGGCGAGGGGCGTGGCGACCCAGCTCGCGAATTCGGGCGCCGAGCAGGCCGCTGCCTCACTCCTTCCCGTCCTGTACCCGGACCGGGTTCAGGAGGGGGGCAAGTTTCTGTACGGGGTAGCCAGCATCGAGGCGGGCACGTGCGGAGGCAAGAAAACGGCTGTGGTTCACTACACCACCGTCACGGAAGGCGGCACGCACTGGAGCATCATCGCGGACATCGAGGCGCCGCTTCGGGCCGCGAAGGCGAAGCTCAAGGGCTGCACCACCGAAGGCGACTGGCCGGTGATCCACACCGAGGAGCCCGAGAAGTCCACCGCTGAGAGCGCCACCTGGGCCGACGCCCGCGCGAAGGAATGGGGCGAGAAGGGGTACGACGTCAAGGTGCAGAAAGAGAAGGAATTCGCGATCTGAGCGGGCCCGGATCACCGGGCCTTCCCTATACGGAGATCGCCCCCTCCCGGAATGACGACGCCCCGATCTTGACGTTCACCAGGGCCGGCTTGCCGCTGGCGAGGGCGCGTTCGATCGCCGGCCGGATGTGCTCCGGGCGCTCGACGTACTCCCCGTGGCCTCCGAGCGCTTCGACCATGAGGTCGTACCGCGTGAACTCCAACCCGGTGGCCGGCAGGCGGCCCTCCCCGAAGATCTGCGCCTGACCGCGCCGGATCTGGGTCCAGGCGGCGTCGTTGCCCATCACGCCCACAAAGGGGATCTTCTGGCGGGCCGCGCTTTCGTACTCCATCCCGTTCAGCCCGAACGAGCCGTCGCCGTAGATGATGAACGCGGGTTCGTCCGGGCGCGCGAGCTTGGCGGCCATGGCGAAGCTCGGGCCTACCCCGAGGGTGCCCAGCGGGCCGGGGTCCATCCAGTGGCCGGGCAGGGTGACGTCGACGACCTTCGCCGCCGTGCCCACGATGTCGCCGCCGTCGCAGACCACCGTGGAGCTCGGTGGGATCGCAGCGGCCAGCTCGCGAGAGAAGCGCAGGGGGTTGATCGGCACGCTGTCGCTGTTGAGCTCCGGGATCATCTTGTTGAAGCGCGCGTCTTCGTAGGCCCGCACCGCTGCCAGCCAGTCCCCGCCGGCCGAGCGCGCTCCAGCGGCGGCGAGCTGCTTCATCACCAGCCCGGTGTCGCCGACGATACCCACAGCCGCGCCGCGGTTGTGGCCGATGACGTCGCCGTCAAGGTCCACGTGGATCACCTTGGTGCCCGTGGGGATGTCCTGACCGTAGTTCAAACGGAAGTCCCAGGGCGTGCCGAAGATCACGATGACGTCGGCGTTCCCGAGGGCCTTGGACCGACAGAGCCGAAAGAAATGCGGGTCGGTGGGTGACAGGGCGCCGCGTGCGCCCCCATTGAGGAAGACTGGGAGATCGTAGGCCCCCACGAAGCTGTCGATGGCGCTCTTGTACGGGCTCCACCACCACTGGGTTCCGACGACCGCGACGGGGCGGCTCGCCCTGGATAGGATGTCCCCGGCGAGCTGGATGGCGGCGGGGTCGCCTGCGGTGACGTGGGTCGTCCGGTAGTCGACCGGGAAGTTTAGATCCTCGGTTTTCTCCATCAGCATCAGCACGTCGAGCGGCATCTCCAGGAAGACAGGCCCCGGCACGCCCGTCGTGGCTTTCCGGAACGCCATGGCCATGAAGTCCGGGATCCGCCGCGTCTCGGGGACCGTCACGCTCCATTTGGTGATGCTGCGGAGCAGGGTGACGTGGTCCATCTCCTGCAGGGAGCCCATGCCCGAGTAGAAGCGGGGGCCCTGCCCACCGATGAGGATCATCGGCACACCCCCGCGCATGGCGTTGGCTGCGGCAGTGACGGCGTCCGTCACGCCGGGCCCTGCGGTCACGAGAGCCACTCCTGGCCTCCCGGTCGCCCGAGCCCAGCCCTCGGCGGCGTGCCCCGCCGCCTGCTCGTGGCGGAAATCGACGACGCGAATGCCCTGATCAAGGCATCCGTCGTAGATGTGCTGAATGTGCCCACCGCAAAGGGTGAACACGTGCGTCACACCCTCCTTGGCAAGGGCTTGGGCGACGAGTTGACCGCCGTGGACGTGGGGCAAGGGGACTCCGGGAGCCCCCTGCTTAACGGTTCAGAGCACCGGGGTGACGAAAGCCGCGAGCGCCGCCTTCTGGAGCGAGCCCACTCGCTTGTCCACGACCTTGCCGCCCTTGAACAGGAGCAACGTGGGGATTGACTGCACACCGAACTGCTGCGGTGTATTGGAGTTCTGGTCGATGTCCATCTTCACGACCTTGAGCTTGCCGAGGTTCGCGTCGGCGAGCTCGTCGAGCAGCGGTGAGATCGCCTTGCACGGGCCGCACCAGACGGCGGTGAAGTCGAGGAGCACCGGGACCGTGCTGTCGATGACCTGAGACTGAAACTCGGCGTCGCTGATCATTTTTACGTTGGGGCTGGCCATCGGAGACTCCTGATGGAGGGTGGGATTGGATTAATTGGCGGTGTATGACGCTGCGGTGAGGCGTGCGAGTGGTCTGGCGGCTGAAAATGGCGCCGGCTTGCTGCTGCGCGCGGGACGAATCCCTAACGGGAAGATTATGCTCCCCAGCGGCGACGTCAACCATCGCCTGGAGCACATGGCCCGCGTTCTGGTAGTCGATGACGAAGCGCTCACGCGAACCATGGTGGCAGACATGGTGCGATCCTGTGGCCATGACGCCGACATCGCCGCGAGTGGCGAAGCGGGCTTTGCTGCCTTTCAGAAGGGCGGCTACGGGCTCGTGCTGACCGACGTCACCATGCCGGGAATGGACGGCATCGAGCTCGGCTGCAGCGTAAAGAAGTGGTTCCCGGATACGCCGGTGGTTCTGGTGAGCTCGAACGACGAGCTGAGTGTTTTCGAGGACGCCGCACGGCGAGGCTTCCTCCCCTCCGGGTTCGTGCGCAAGCCGCTCGACCGCGACCTCATGGTGGCGACCCTTGAGCGCCTGTTGCCGCCGGTCGTCCCGGTGAAGCGACCGGATTCTGCGGCTTCCGGGAGCCACTCTTTCCGCGCGGCTGCGCGAGGTGGGGCGGCAGAGGACGACGGAGAGTCGGGGTGGCTACAGGCCGCTGCCGCTCCCGCCGCGGTGATCGGCCCGATGCGGCTACTTTTCGTGGCCTTTCGGCAACGCGCAGGCGGCCAGCTGAGGTGGACCGGACCCGGCGGGTCGGTGAGCGTGGGCGTGCGGGGCGGGGACGTCGTCGCGGTCGAAGGGTTGCCGGGCCTTTTTCGAACCGCGGGGCTCTCGGTGGATATCGCTGATCTTCAGACGGGTATTCAGGTCGGATTGTCGCAGGCGCTCGGTCTGGAGTTCTGTCTTGAGGCCGCGAGCGAGGGGCTCGCCGGATGGATGTGCGCACTGCAGGACGACCCCGAGGGCGAAGTGAGGTGGGACGCGGGCTGGGCCGCGAGCTCAGCAGCGCTCCCGCTGCCAGGCAGCGTCGCGCGTTGGTGCGGGCAGCACATCGCCAAGAAGAGCCTCTCGAGGCTGGAGCTGACGTGGTCGAAGCGAGCGAGGCTGCCGGTGCAGCGGCGTATCCCCGGTGACTCTCCGGAAGCTGCATGGGGGCTGGACCCGCTCTCCATGCGTGTACACCGTCTGGCTACGGCTCCGCGCTCGGTCCGCGCGCTCCTCGATGAGGTCGCGAACGGGGACGACGGCCGGCGAATCGCTGGGCTGCGGTCGGTTGACCTGCTGAATTCGCTCGGCCTGCTCCAGTCCGACGACTACTTGCCGCATGACATGACGACCAGCGAGGTCCCGCAGGTCGACCTGCGAGTGGAGACGCTGCGGGAAGCAAGCCGGCGGCTTGTCGGTCGCTCGCCTGTCGCCGTGCTCGATCTCGCCGACCGGGTCGATCTGACTGAGGACGACGTGGTGCGGGCCTTCCGTCAGATCTCCCGCAACTACCACCCTGACACCTTCTTCGGCGCGCCGCCGTCGGTCCGGGCGTTGGCCGAGCAGTGTTTCTCCATCGTCAACGCGGCGTATGACGCGCTGCGAGAACCGGGCGCGCTCGCGGAGCTGAAAAAGCGGCGAGAGGCCGAGAAGGCCGGTGGCGTTTTCTCGACCGAGCGGGACTTGGTGTCCGCTCGAATCGCGTTCCGGAAGGGGGAGGTCCTGTGGCGCGCCCGCGACTTTCGGTCCGCGGATCCCCATCTCGCGCTCGCGGCGAAGCTGGACCCCAAGACCTGGCCGTACCTTTTTCTCGCGGCCCAGTGCGGCTACTACGCCAAGCGCCTGACCCTCCCGAAGTCGCTCGAAGCGCTCGACGCGCTGATCGTCGCCGACCCGGTGCTGCAGGGCGAGATTCAGTCGGCGGCAGGGAACATGCTGAAGCTCGAAGGCCGCGTCGCGGACGCTCAGGTGAGGTACAAGCGGGCCCTAGACAAGGATCCGACCAACCGGGATGCCTTGCGTGAGAGGCGTCTGATAGCCGCGCGTGCGCCGTCACCGGCGCCGCAGTCCATCGCGAGCCAGATCGCGGGGTTGTTCAAGCGCAAGTAGGCTGCGGCGGGGGACTGTCCTGGCGCCCTACGCTGCAGGCAGGACGATCGTGGGGTCGGACTTCCGACGCCGGTAGAGCACGATGGTCTTGCCGATCACCTGCACGATGGCTGCGTTGCAGTAGGCGGCGAGCCTTGCGGCCGCCTCCTTCTTGTCATCGACGCAACCTTCTCCCAGCTTGAGCTTGATGATCTCGTGGTTCTCGAGCTCCTGCGTGGCTTTGCGTTCCACGGCCTCGCTCACGCCCTCCTTGCCCGCGTAGACCACGGGGTGAAGATGGTGGGCCAGCCCGCGCAGGTGACGGCGCTGTTTTCCGGTGAGTTCCATGTGGACATCCAAAATGGCAGGGTAGCCCGTGGAGCGTCGGTGCGCTCGGTTGGTGGTGGGCAGGGAGCCGGCGCGGTAGACCCGTTTCATGTCCGAGCTCACGGTGACCCCCGAGCGCGCCGCGAAGGTGCGACGCGCGTTGGACGGCCGCGTGGGCAGTGTCGTAGCGGTGGTGGAGGCGGTGCGTCGGCGGCACAACGCCTCTGCGCTCATTCGAAGCTGTGAGGCCTTTGGGGTCCACGAAGTGCACCTGATTACGTCGTTCTTCCGGCCCAGCGTGGGGGCCGCGCGCGGCGCGGAGCGGTGGGTGCGTACCCGGGCCTTCCCGGAGGTGTCCTCGAGCATCGACGAGCTTCACCAGCGCGGGTTCAGGGTCTACGTCGCCGACCTGGCGGCCGACGCGTTCACTCCCGAGACCTTGCCGGTAGACCAGCCTGTTGCCGTGCTTTTCGGCAGCGAGGTGCGCGGGGTCAGCGCCGAGGCTCGCGCGCTGGCGGACGGCGCGGTGATGATTCCGATGCGGGGCCTGACGGAGTCGCTGAACGTCTCCGTGTCGGGGGCGATCCTGCTCCGGGCCGTGGCGGACAGGCGGCGCGCGATAGTGGGCAACG
The DNA here is from genome assembly GCA_009692605.1 of Myxococcales bacterium. Classification (GTDB taxonomy): domain Bacteria; phylum Myxococcota_A; class UBA796; order UBA796; family SXON01; genus CAIUMM01. Next base: position 295 of record SHYV01000025.1, on the reverse strand, counting down.
ACCTTGAAGAGGGCGAGAAGGCCAGGTTCACGGCGGACTGGTTGTGGCGGGAAGAGGAAGGTCGTCGTGGTCGGACGGCGCGCGGGTCGTCGTCGTCGTTTGCCCTGGGCCCTTGTCTGTAGCTGTCTGACTTCTTACGGTGCCGTAATGTCCGATCTCAATTCCGCTCCCCCCCAAGAGCTCTTCAAGCAGTGGCGCGGCGGGGACGCAGCAGCTGGTCAGGCGATGGCCCAGCGGTTCTCCGACTGGTACTACGCGGTCACCGCGTCACGCCTCGGCGATCAGCACGGCCGGA
>SHYV01000024.1 GCA_009692605.1 Myxococcales bacterium | reverse complement strand
ACGTCCCAGGCGTATATACCTTCGCGCTGCAGGTGAATGACGGCACGCAGGTCTCGCCCCCCGACGTTGTGGTCCTCACCTTCCACGACGTGGAGGAGAACGCGATGCCGATCGCCAACGCCGGCGAAGACGAGACGATCAGCCACGAGCCCGAGTGCACCACGGCGTCCTACACCTTCGCGTGTGAGGACTGTCCTTCCGATGACGTCACGCTGGACGGCACCGCGTCCGACGACCCTGTAGACGGCGACGATCTCCAGTTCAAGTGGACCGAGTCCACCGGCGGTCTGACGATCGAGAGCCCCAACAGCGCCAGCACGCGCGTCATCACGCCTTCGTTCCCGGCCACCCGAAACGTAGCCGAGACCAAAACCTGGACCGTTGGCCTGTCGGTCAGCGACTGCGCCGACTCCGCCAGCGATTCGGTCACTGTCACCTACACCTGTACCGGTACCTACTCACCCTAAGGCGAACCGACGATGCGCACTTCTCACTACTCTGCCCTCGCCCTGCTGCCGTTCGGGATGCTCTGTGCCTCCGGCTGCAACCAGGACAAGGGGGCAGACTCCGCGCCCGGTGTCGTCGACCGCGGGAATACGGCGCCGACCGCCAACGCCGGCTCCGACCAGACCCAGCCTGCCGATCTCACCATCACGCTCAACGGATCCGGCTCGATCGACGCGGACGGCGACGCGTTGACGTATGGCTGGACCTTCGACCACGTCCCGCCCGGCTCCGCGATTCAGGACCGCGAAGCGCCGTTCTCACGCAACCACACCACCACTGCAGACACAACGACGTTCCAGCCAGACAAGGTCGGCACCTACGTCGTTTCGCTGGTGGTCACCGATCCGTCTGGCGCGACCTCCTCGCCCGACTATGTGATCGTCACCGCGGCTGACCCGGAGTCCATCCCCGTCGCCAACGCGGGGGCCGATCAGTCCGTCCCGGTGGGTAGCAGCGCCGCCCTGAGCGGCACGGGGAGCTACGACCCCGTGGGTCGGGCCCTGACTTACGTCTGGACGATCGTCGGCAAGCCGACAAACTCCACCGTAACGGCGGTCACTGACCCGACCGCAGTTTCCCCGACGCTCGGCGTCGACGCGAAGGGGACGTACATCCTCTCGCTCGTCGTCAACAACGGGTTGGCGTCCAGCAATGCGGACGAGATGTCGGTCACCGGCACGGCAGACGACAGCCCGCCGACCGCCAACGCCGGTCCGGACCAGATGGCCGCGCAGGACTGTACGACGTTGACGCTGAATTGTTTGGGTTCGAGCGATCCGGACGGTGACCCGCTGAGCTACTTCTGGTCGCTGCAGAGCAACCCGGCCGGGTCGAACACGGACAACACCACCTTGTCGGATCAGGGCGCCGCAAACCCGACGTTCTACCCTGACATTGCTGGTAGCTATGTCTTCTCCTGCGCGGTGAAGGACGGCACGAACTGGTCCGTTCCGGACACCGTGACGGTGGTCGCGGCCGAGCGTACGGTCAACACCCGCCCCGTGGTGAACGCTGGCGTGGATCACGCTGTGGACGCCGGCTCTGCCACCTGCGAGCCCAGCGGCTACGTCTACGACTGTGACGAGTGCAGCGACAAGGTCGTGGCCCTCGGCTCCGATGCCAGCGTCTCCGACCCGGATGGCGACCCCATCAGCCTCGTCTGGACGCTTGAGAGCGGCGTAGCGACGATCGCCGACGCGACCTCGCTGACCACCTCGGTCACCCTTGAGAAGATCGAGCCGAGCGAGCCGGGTGCCTGTGAAGACACCAGCGTGACGTTCAAGCTCTCCGTCACCGATTGCACCGGCGCGGTCTCCACGGACACCGTGAAGTTCACGGCCACGTGCTGCGGCACAGAAGACACGTCTTCGCGCTGACTTAGGCCCGCTTGCCGGCTCCCTACGTGGATCAGGTCGCGGTCCGGCCGGTGCCGGTACTGCAGGCTCGCCGCTGCGCTGATGACCGCTACCCCGCGCTCGCCGGGGAGTGGGTGGTCGGCTGCGTAGGGGATGATCGGGTCAATGTGGCGGTCTCTCTGGTCACCGGACGGGTGGTGACCCTGACGGCCCCGGTGCTCTCCCCGTCGCTCGGGGACGGCTGGCTCTGGGCAACGGGACGACCGGCGGGCGGCTGGGTCTTGCCGGTCGCGGCGCGGGGCGGGTTCGACGGCGCAGAGGCGGTGATGGTCCCCCACGACGGGGTGGCCCCAGCCACGGTCACCTACGATGGCGGGACCCGGAGGGCGGCCGTGCCGTACGAGACGCACGTCGATCTCATCGACCTTTCTCGCCACGTTTGGCCGCGCTGGGATGCCCGTCCCCTACCCGGGGAGTCGGTGGCCGTCGGGGTCGGGTGGGTCGCATGGAGTGAGCGAGGTCTGGGGGGCGAGGCCGAACGGGACGTGTGGCTGGTCCGCACGGAGGTGGCTCAGGGGGACGTCGCGCCGATGAGAGCGCCCGCGGTGGTCGGCGGGGGCCGTGGTGATCAGCACGGGGTGGGCGGGGGCGGGAGCTCGCTTTGGTGGGTCGACGGAGACGAGGTGGTGAAGCTCGACGTCCACACCGGGGCGGAGCGTCGATTCTTGGCGTTCACCGGATTCGAAGCCGGTCTCGCGCTCGCGGAGGACGGCAGCCTGTCGTGCTGGGAGGACCGCCGCGCGTTCGGGACGCCTGCAGGGATCGACATCCACTGCTCGGACGGCACCGTGGTGGATCGTCCGGGCGACCAACGCTGGCCATCGCTCGGCGCCGGGTGGCTGATCTGGCGGGAGGGGGAGCAGGTCCTCGCGACAGCCGCCCCCGGTCACGTCACGGTGTCTTCACCTTCGCCAGAATCTCCTTGACCACCATGTCCGCTGTGACCCCGTCGGCCTCGGCCTCGTAGGCGAGCGTGATGCGGTGTCGCAGTACGTCCGGAGCGATGTCCTTGACGTCATCCGGCGTAGCAAAGTCCCGACCGTCCAGCATCGCCCAGGCTCGGGCGCAGGAGGCGAGCGCGAGCGTGGCCCGGGGCGAAGCGCCGTACTGTATGTACCGCGCCATCTGCGGCGAGATGCTGCCCGCCTGACGTGTCGTATGCACGAGTGAGACGATGTAGTCGGCCAGCACGGGCTTCAGGGTGATCTGGCCGCAGAGCTGCTGCATCCGGGACAGCGCGTCCGGGCTCAACACGGCGTTGGGCGGCTCGGGTGGCCGGGTCGCGCGGAAGAGGATCTCACGCTCCTCGTCCCGCGACGGGTAGCCGACGACCAGCTTCATCAGGAAGCGGTCGACTTGCGCCTCGGGGAGCGGGTAGGTGCCTTCCTGCTCGATCGGATTCTGCGTGGCGAGCACGAGAAAGGGCAGCGGCAGCGGAAAGGTCTCGTCCGCCAGCGTCACCTGACGCTCCTGCATCGCCTCAAGCAGGGCCGACTGGACCTTCGCGGGGGCGCGGTTGATCTCGTCGGCGAGCAGCAGGTTGGCGAAGATCGGCCCCTTGCGCACCGTGAACGAGCCCTCACGCGGGTTGTAGACCTGGCCTCCCAGCACGTCGGCGGGCAGGAGATCGGGCGTGAACTGCACCCGTGAAAAGCGCGCCTGCATGGCGCCCGCCAGCGCCTTGACGGCGGTGGTCTTGGCCAAACCGGGCACGCCCTCCAGCAGCACGTGACCGTCAGCGAGCAGCGCGACGAGCAGGCGCTCCACCATGTACTTCTGGCCGACGATGACTTTTGCTACCTCGGCGCGCACGGCGCGAAGTTGTACGGCCGCGTGCTGCAACTCGGACTCGAGCTCGGGCATGGAGACTCCTGCTCCGCCCGCTATTGCGCTGCCGTCGGGGCGTCCCTCGCCGGCCGGCCGGGGTGATGAATCGTTACGGCGACCCGAGCAGCGCCGCAGCCATCGGCGCCAGCGTCTCTGCGACCTTGACGCAGCCCTCGCGGGTCAGGTGGTTCCGGTCCGCCAGCAAGGTGGCCCCGCCGGCGGGCTCCAGGGCGGCGTAGAGGTCGACGTATCGAGTGCCGGGCAGCTCGCCGGCCAGCCGCTCCTCCATCGCGAAATAGGGGCGCAGCGTGCCCGCTACGTTCGCCGCCGCGTACTCGGGAACGAGCAGGACCTGTCCGCCCAGCGCCGTGGTGGACGCGATGATGCGTCGGAGATTGACCTCCGCGTCCGCGAGGGGCACCGCGACGACGAGGCGGGCGACCTCGGGCGTCCGCGTGAGCAGTGAGAGCCCGGTGATCACCCGGATCGAGGAGCTGATTCCGCTGAGCGTCTCGGCGGCAGCTCCCATCGCAGCCCGCCGTTCGGCCATCTCCCGGCGGGAGAGCGGGTGGTCGGCGGTCAAGAGGTCGTTCACGCCGAGGTAGACGATGGAGATCGCTGGCGGGTGCTGCGCGAAGAGCGTGTCCACCGCGTTGGCTGCGTCAAAACTGTCGCGCCCGCTCTCCCCGAAATTGTGGGAGACGATGCTGCTGCCCGGCGTCCGCTGGGCGCAAAGAAGCGCATGCAGTCGGGCTGGAAAGAAAGCCTCCGGCTCATTGCGGAATTGGTAGGCTCCTCCAGCGGATGAGCCCCCGAAGGTGTAGATCGTCGAGGCCGACGCTTCTCCGCCGCCTCCGCCGGCCGTTGGGCAACTGCCGCTCCAGAACGGCTTGAACGCGGCGTGCGGCTGGTCGGCAGCGTCAAGCGCGTTGCCGGCCAGCAGGGCGGGGTCCCAGGCGACACCAACAAAGCTCGCCCGAACCGCGATCTCGATCCCGACGAGCGTGGCGATCGTGGTGACGCCGAACGCCTGGGTCCCTGCCCGAGCCTCTGCGCGTCCGCCTGCGCGCACCATCGCCGGCGCGTCGGCGAACAGGCAGGTGAACCGCCACAGCGCCGCGGGGAGCAGCCCGAAGCCCCAACCACCCAACGCCAGCGCGAGGAACGCGGGGAGGTCTCGCAGCATGGCCAACGGCTGGCCGGTCTGCCGGGCGGTCCAAAGCGGCCACGCCGCAAAAGCAAAGCCGGGCACAACCGCCGCCCACTGCAGGCCGTGGAGGTCCCGCGACGCCACCACGCAGAGCAAAGCGCAGGCCACACACGCGGCCGCGGTCGCTCGCCGCCCCGTCGGAAAGGGGGTGTGCGCCGGACTGCCCGCGGCCAGCGCGCGGGACGCCACCATCGCCGCGCCAAACAGGGGGAGAAAAGCGACGGCGAAGAAGAACCTGCGCAGATCCGATGGGGACGCTGCGGTCAGGTACAGTCGCTCTGTCCATCCTTGCCAGGCCGGGTAGCCGGTGGCCAGCACCAGCAACGGCGGCACGAGTAAACCCGCACATTCGAGCACGCCTCCGAGACCGGCCCGGACCAGCAGCGCACACGCAGCCCCGAGCAGGCCCCCGGCCAGCCCGCACAGCGCGCGCACCCTGGCGCTGGGAGTCGGCCAGCCAAAACGGTCCTCCAGCACCACCTCGCCGTCCGGGCTGAGCAGCCGGATGGCGACGACCGTCGCCGTTCCCGATCCCGAGGACAGCTCGACTTGACCGACGGGTACGCGCTGGCCCCCGCCGCCCGGCACGCCGTCCACGATCATGCCGCTCTCCCCGAAGCGAACCGCAATCGGGGCTGGGCCTGCGTTGGCGTGCCACGCGTCCCCCGGCCCGGTGCGCCAGCCCGATGGGCCGAGCTCCAGCGCCCGGACCACGTCTCCGGTGGAGCGGCGCACGTTCACCAGCAGCGTGCCGCTGTCGGCACCCAGCTCCACGTCCAGACCGCCCACAATGGGTTCACCGTGCGGCACGAGGATGTCTGCGCGCCCGAGGCTGCGGGTGATCAGCACGAGCCGCCCGTCCAAGACGCCGCTACCCCCGACGGCCGCGCTGCTGGCGATGCCCTCCTTGCGGCCCGGAACGAGCAGGGTCCAGCGTCCTGCGTCCAGCGCCACGGGGTTCCCCAGACGGCTCGCGATCCACGGTGCTCCGGCCGTGCAGACGCTCGCCCCCAGCAGCACCATCGCCAGAGCGAGCGCGGCCGGGCGCCACGACCCTCGTGGGAGGACCGGCCGCCTGTTGCGTCGACGGCTCATCTTGTCAGGGGTCCCCTGGCGCGGGTCTCGCCCATCGCGATCGGCAGGAGCTTGGCGACCTGCGCGAGGTTGGACGCGCGATCCAGCTGGGTGTCCAGAAAGGTGAGGCTGACCGCCAGGATGACGTGCGCCGTACGGTCATCAAAGTCGCGCCGGTGAACCAGCGCGAGGATGCCGCGCGCCCGGGTGCGTCGGTCAGTGCCCGGCCACAGGTCCTTGCTCGGCGCTCCCGACGGCGGCACCTCGGCGTAGCCGTAGGTGGCCATCAACGCCTCAACGAGCCCCACCAGATCGCCGTCGAGCGATGGGGCCTCGAAGGGCGGTGGAGGCGTCGGAGCGTCGAGGTCGGCGAGATCGCAAGCGAGGGCCCGCTGCTCTGCGCTGAGCGCAGCGGCGATGGTCCGGCTCCACTGACCCTCCGCCTCGTCAGTGGCGTCGTGGTCGTGGAGCGCGGCGAGGAGCAGCCCAACCGTGGGGGTCGACCGCGCGTCGTTGGGGAGCAGGGCCAGCCTGGCGCGGACGTCGGCGACCGCGGGGGGGCCCGCACGCTCCCTACTCGCTTGCTGGAGCAGGCCCGTGGCAGCTGGCCCGCCAAGGCGGATCCAGAGCGCTATGCAGGTGAGCCCGACGGCGAGCCGGCCGACAGCGGTCACCGGAGCACCTGACCCTTCGTCAGCCGCACCGCAGCGGGACCCCCAGCCGCGACGAGGTGGATCTCGACGCTCCCAGCCTCGGTCACCGGGACCTGAAGCCAGCGCCAGTGTCTCTCGATCAGGGTGATCGGTACGTCGCGAACCCCGGCGGCGGACTGGATGCGTACAACCAGGCCGTCGCCGGACCCAGGGCGCGCCCAGAACGAGACCTGCCGCGCGCTCCCCTGATAGAGCTGGACCGAGCCGTCGGCAGGAAGCGAGAGCGGCAGGCCGAACTTCCGGGCGTCGGTGAGCAAGTCGAGGTCAACCACGTCATCGCCGGTCCAGGTGTAATGCCGCGCGGGATCGGCGACTGTGTCGGGGATCTGGAAAACCTGTGTCGCCTCATCGGCGAGGACCGGCTCACCGAGCACCGTGTGGAGCATGCTTACGGCGGGCTCGCCGACCAGATCGGAGGTCGTCTCGTTGCCGGAGAGCCGGGTATCGTCTGCCTCCGCGGTGGTGTGCAGGACCACATAGCGAAAGCCGTCCGCTCTCGCCGCGGCCAGATCGGCGGCGGAGAAGCGGTAGGGGGTCTTGCGACGGCTGAGGTCGACGAGGGTCGTGAGAAAGCTGTTCGCTGAGACGTAGTCCCGAAAGCTCAGCAGGTCGGTGCGGCGAATGAGCTGGTTGCAGTTGATGGTCGGCTGACGATGGGCGATCTGGTTGTACTGGAAGCGGGCGTTAGCGACCGTCAGCGGCTGGTACTGGAGCGGGATCTCCACGACCGCCCCCGGAGGAAGCTCCCCGAGCCGGGTGTACACCTCGGGGATGGCGGCGGCGGTGAGCGGCCGAAGGGCGGGCCGATCTCCGGACCAGAAGGGCTGACTGACCCCGGCGATCCCGAGCAACAGCGTCCCCGCACGGAGCCAGCGACGGCGGACCTCCATGGACAGGGCGGCTACCCCAGCCGCCCCGAGGGCCGCACAGCAGGTCAAGGTGATGACGCCGATGCGATAGGGCCGGTAGGCCTTGGAGAAGAACGGAAGGTATTGGTAGGCGTAGTAGTAGGGCAACGGAACATCGCCCGACCATTCCGGCAGCGGCGGCGTCTCATCGAGCCGGAGGAACGGGCCCAGGGTCAACATCGTCGCTCCCAAGGCGATGACCGACCAGCCCGCCCCCCGGCGCCACGAGGCGAGCGCGCCGACCACCCCGACCGCAAACGCCAGCATTCCCGGTGTGCTATGGAGCGGGTTCACGGTGAACTGGGCACGCATGAGACCATTCAGGGTCGTAGAGTTCTCCATGACCTGCATCGCGTCATGCTCTTCCAGCATGCTCTCGGTGAGATCACCGAGCTCGATCTTGCCATCGGAGACGGCCATCTTCGTATCCCAGGCGTCCTGATCCTCGAACAAGGCAGAAGAGAGCGGGGGCCGCGTCGGAGTTTCCCGTCGCACCAGAGGGATGAGCGGCGCGTCGGCCAGCGCGGCGGCCAGGATCCCGACCATCATCCACGCCGCGGATCGCCAGCGAAACTCCACAAGCTGCCAGGCCACGAGGCTGAGGCCGAGCATGCCGGCAAACAACGTGTAGTACCAGTTGAACGGACCCACGACCGCCAACACCAAAGCGCTCCATGCGGCGGTGCGCACGCCGGGCGCCCGCGCCACGCGGACCAGGGTGTAGGCGTAGAGCGGGATGAGGCCTGCCGCGACCAGCTCGATGCACCCCGCCGCGCCTTCCCCGTAGAGGTAGGGGCTGGTTGCGAACACGATACCCGCGACGAAGCCGCCCAGATGGTCCCCGGAGAGCGATCGTCCGAGCAGGTGCGCTCCGAGCCCGGATGTCGCGAAACCGCCGATCAGTAAGACGTTGTACGCAGTGACCAGCGGCACGCCGAGGAACATCAGCGCCACTCCGATCGCCTGCAGCATGGCGTGGCCGAACGACCACAGGTTGTAGCCGAACGGAAAAAGCACGTCGGTGGTCACCGCCGAGAGCGTGCCCAGCGCGAGGTGGTGGTGCACGTGGTCCATGAGCCAAAGCGTGGTCCAGACGTCGAACCGGTCTCCCCAGACGTGCGTGCTAATCGAGGTCGGAAGCGGCCACAGAAACACCACGCTGCCGAGCGTGTAGGCCGCGCAGACCCAGAACCACTGGCTCGCCGGGTGACGCGTTTGGGTCGTTTCGAAGGAGGTGGACACGTATGCTCGAACTTGATTAGCCGGGAATTTGGAAACAGGCCGGTCGGCATCCTTGCAAAGTCCTGTCCATACGGCGTAGGCTTAGCAGGGTGCCTCTCTTGTCGATCTACTTGACGTACATCTTGCTCGCCGCTTCACCGGCGCGTGCTGCGCCGGTAGCCGTGCAGGTTGGTGGGTTGGGCAAGGCGCAGTCGGTCATCGCGGTGGTGCGCGACGCCGCGGGTGGGGGCGTCGGGGCGTGCAATGACGCTGCGGTTGCGCCGGACGCTGCGGTCGACGGCGTGTGGTCGTGTCAGACGGTCGAGGTGGCGGGAGATGCCGCGGACGTTCAAGCCATCGTCGATGGCAGGTTGGTGAGCGGTGGCGTGCTGAGCTGGGACGCCGGCGCCGCGCACACCGCAGCGATCTGGGTCGCCTCGGGTATCGTCCAGATCTCCACCGACCAGTCGACCCTGCCGACGGTCCCCGGTAGCTTGAGCGCCCCGGGCGCCGCCATCGTGCTCGGACGCCTGACCGGGTATGGCACAGGAGCCGCCCCCGTGCTGATCCTCGGTGGGGGAGCGGCGCAGCTTTTTTGCCATGATGACGGGCAGTTTCCGGACCGCGTGGTGAACGACGGCGAGCCCGGCTGCTCTGGCCCGGTTGGTTCAGCGGTCACCGACCTGACGCTCCACTCCGGCGACGGCACCCGGGTCCCTGTCGGGTCGCTCGTCTGGGGTGCCGGGCCGATTCAGTACACCACGGTCGACGTCGCCTCGTCCACCTCGTCCTCGGCTCCCTTCGATCTCCCACTCCCGCCGCTCCCCCAGTTGGCGCCAACCCCAAACCCACAAGCGGCTGCTGGCGAGGCGGCTGTGGGTCAGGCGGATGCGGCGACGGGTACGGCTCCTCCCCCTCCTGCCCCTCCTCCCCCTCCTCCGCTCCCCGACGCTTCGCCGGCGCATGCCAGCGGGGTGGGGTCCACGCTCTTCGGCCCCTGGCCCTGGATCATCGCGTTGGCCGCGGCGGTCATTGGGGGGGGGGCGCTCAGCGTAAAGCGGCAGCGCTCCTTCGAGGTTCGCCCAACGCTTCGGCCGCATCCCTCGCCACCCCTGTTTCCGGGGGGCCCGACCTGGGGGCAGGCGGCGGTGCTCCGCGTTGACGAGCCGGTGCGCTTTCTCACCGAGCTCCTCGGCACGGTGGTCCAGCAGCGCCGCGTTGTCGTGGCGCTGCCTGGGCCAGTCGACCTGCCCCCGATTGGCGGGGCGGGAGTGTGGGTGGCGATGGTCCCGACTTGGGATGAGGTCGCAGCCGGCGTGGCTGCGCTGGCCCGCACCGACGGAGCGCCCGTCGCGCTGCTGGTGCTCGGGGGAGCCACGGTGACAGACCCAGGAGCGGTCACTCCAGACGCGCTGTCAAGGCTGTCGCGAGCGCTGCCGCCCGGGGTGTGGATGGGGGTCGTCGTCGAATCCGAGGAGGTGGTCGCCACGTGGATGCCGGTCTGGCGGGTGACCGGACAGCCGTGGGAGGGCGAACGGTTGGCCTGACTACTGGCGCACCTTGAGCGCACGCGGCTCGCCGCCCGCCCCGCCGGAGAGCTCCATCTCGGTGATGATGACCGAGGGGACCTCCCAGCGCACCGGGATGCCCCCGGTGGACCCGATCGAGAAGCGACCCGCGCCCGGCGGCCCATCGAGCAGCGTCATGGCGGTCGCCGCCCCGGCGGTCTCGATGTCCCTGAGCACGCGACGGTCCACCCCGTTGAAGCGCAAGGCCTGAACCGGCTCGGTGTGGCCATCCATGTACAGCCTCCATGCCTCGTAAGGCGCTGTCAACCCCGCGAGTTGACTCTCTCCAGTCATCGCGATCTGCACGCTGCCGTCCAGCGCAGGGGGCTGCAAGCTGCCGATCACCAGCACGTAGTCGTGCCCGGTTTGGGCCGCCAAGCGCAAGGCCTGACGCTCAAGCGCCCGGCGTGAGTGGGTCTTCTGCGCCGTCACCACCATGTTTCCCGGCATCGCGCCTCGCCGTCCGTCTCCCAGCGATCGCCCATGGCCCGTAGAATCCTTACGGTCCTTGTTGGGCACTCTCGACATCAGCGTGTCTTCCAGGACACCATCCCGTACCAGCACGACCCTTCGCGGGGCCACGCCTTCGTGATCGACGTCGTACCGCACCGTCTCGGGGGCGGCGGCCACGTCGTCCGTCACCGACCAGCCATGGGGAAGCAGCCGCCTTCCGAGCCGGGCGCGGGCGGAGCTTCGCGGGCTGAACATGTTGTCGCCGTCCTGGATCTCGGGTGGCGTTCCGACCAGCTCGGCGGCCAGAAGTTGGCTCATCAGCTCTACGGCCGCCGGCGCCTCGAACAACACCGGGCCGAGGTAGTCGTCCTCTTTGGGGGCGGCGGGAAGGGCAGTCAGCCACTCCGCCATTGCCTTGACCTCGGCCAGCATTTCAGCCTCCGGCGGCAGATCAGCTGGACTACGCTCGATCCACGAGCGGCTGTCCGTCACCTCCGTGCCATCCGGCAGGCGGATGGTGCCTTCGACGCGCATGACCGTGTACCCGGTTGGACGCCAGGTGTGCGTACCCTCGGAGGACAACTCGAGCCGGGCTCCCTGCCAATCACGCGCGACCGCCTGGCCGAGCTCCAAGCTGGGGTACTTCGCCAGCTCGGCGGAGAGGGTCTGGGCGAGGCTGCGGATGCGGTCGCCGTCGGCCGTTGGGGCGGGAGGCAGGCCTCCGAGCGGGTAGTCGAGGGCCTGGACGCGGGTCCAGTCGTCCGGCCGCGGAGTGTGGTCCCCGCTCAGCGCCGCCTGCTTGCGGGCGAGCAACTGCACGGCGTTCTTGTATGCGTTGTCGGTGGCGAGCCATGCCTCGCGCCGGAGCGCGAGGGCGTCACCCGGCGTGCCGGTCCCAATCGGCAGGTTGCGGGACACGACCCCGTTCGGGATGCCGAACCCGTTGAAATTGGAGGAGTCGAGCACGTGGTCGCCGACGCGCACCTCGACGCGTAGGTTCCGATAGGGCTGCCGGGCGTCCGAGACCGTGGCGCCGAACTCGGCGAAGGTCGTGGCGAGGCTGCCGTCGAGTACATCGTAGCTGATAGAGTACGGCGGCGCGGTGTCGTTGAGCTGGAGCGCCCGGGAGCGGTCCAGCTCTGTCTTCAGCGCGGACTCGAGGGTTGCCCGCTGGGCGCTGATCTCGGCCGGAGTTTGGGCGAAGGGCGCAGATGCGAGGGCGCCGCTGACGGCCAGAAGGAGGATCATGCGCTGACGTAGCCCGTTACCCGAGCCGCGCGGCCACGCCCTCAAGCTCCAGGCTTAGCTCCGCGGGCACGGTCCCGCCGAACTCGGCGAAGAACTCGCGTTGGCCCGCAATCTCGCTCCTCCACTCGGCATTGTCCACGGCGAGCAGATCATCGACGTCCACGCCCTCCAGCCCGGTGAGGTCCAGCTCACCGTGCTCGGGCACGAAACCGATGGCGGTCTCACGTGCTTTCGCCTCGCCGCGCACTCGCCCCCGCACCCACCGCAGCACGCGAAGGTTGTCGCCGTACCCGGGCCACAGGAACTTCCCGTCGGCGCCCTTGCGGAACCAGTTCACGTGGAAGACCTTGGGCGGCTTGGTGAGCTTGGTGCCCATCTTGAGCCAGTGGCTAAAGTAGTCGCCCATGTTGTACCCGCAGAAGGGCCGCATCGCCATCGGGTCGCGCCGCACCACCCCAACCGCGCCGGTCGCGGCTGCAGTGGTCTCGGATGCGACCGTAGCGCCGACGTAGACCCCATGCTGCCATGAACGCGCCTCGAAGACCAACGGGGCCACTCGCGCACGGCGCCCGCCGAAGAGGATCGCTGAGATTGGCACACCACGCGGATCTTCCATCCGGGGGGAGGCCTGTGGGCACTGGGCGGCAGCCACCGTGAACCGGCTGTTCGGGTGCGCGGCGGGCGCTGTGCTGGCGGGAGTCCAGTCGTCGCCCTTCCAATCGACGAGATGCGCCGGCGGGTCGCCGAGCCCCTCCCACCAGACGCTGTTGTCGTCGGCGAGCGCCACGTTGGTGAAGATGGCGTTCTTCTCGATGGTCCGGATCGCGTTCGGGTTGGTCCGCAGGCTCGTGCCGGGCGCGACGCCGAAGAACCCGGCTTCGGGGTTGACGGCCCACAGCTGTCCGTCCTCGCCGATGTGCATCCAGGCGATGTCGTCGCCGACCGTCCAGACGCGCCAGCCCTGCTGGGTGAGCGGAGCCACCATCATCGCGAGGTTGGTCTTCCCGCACGCAGAAGGGAACGCCGCCCCCATGTAGGTGATGTCGCCTTCCGGGGATTCCAAGCCGAGGATCAGCATGTGTTCGGCCATCCAGCCTTCGTCGCGCCCCTGCGCCGAGGCGATGCGAAGGGCGTGACACTTCTTGCCCAGGAGGGCGTTGCCGCCGTACCCGGAGCCCACCGACCAGATCAGGCGGTCTTGTGGGAAGTGACAGATCGCCCGCCGGTCGGGCGAGAGGTCTCCGAGGCTGTGGAGCCCCCGCACGAAGTCGGCGGAGTCGCCGATGCGCTCAAGCGCGACCTTACCCATCCGCGTCATGATCCGCATGTTCGCCACTACGTAGGCGCTGTCCGTGATCTCGACGCCCGGCCGCGAGTAGGGCGAGGTGGTCGGGCCCATGATGTACGGCACCACGTACATGGTGCGCCCCCGCATCGCGCCCTCGAACCAGGGCCACACGTCCTTGCGGGCGTCGGCCGGGGACTTCCAGTTGTTCGTGGGCCCGCACGCCAGCGCGGTCTCGGTGCAGATGAACGTGAGGTGCTCGGTCCGCGCCACGTCACTCTTGTGCGAGCGATGCAGGTAGCTGTTGGGGTTCTTCTCGGCGTTGAGCGCGATGAGCGTGCCGTCGGCCAGCATCTCCGCCGTGACGCGATCGGCCTCTTCCTGAGAGCCGTCGCACCAGACGATGCGATCGGGCTGCGTGTGGGCGGCGACTTCTCTCACCCAGGCGAGCAGCGTCGGGTTCTGGGTAGGGGCTGACGGCTCTTGCGGCATCGGGACTCCGGATCAGGGGTGCGGTCGCTATCGCGCCTGGGGGCCGCCGGCGATCCCGCCCGCTTTTGCTTGGGGGTCGCCCGCGTAGTGGGCGGGGGCTATACGCGCGTCTTCCAGAGCGCGCGCATGGCGATCCTCGGCATCCTGACCGTACCGAACCCTCTCCTTGCGAGACGATGCCGCAACGTCGAACCTCAGGAATTCAACGACGACCTCCGGCGGTTCATCTCGGACCTCGCCGAGACGATGTACGCCGCACCTGGCGTTGGCCTCGCCGCTCCGCAGTGCGGTGACCTGCGCCGGATCATCGTGACCGACCCGGGCAACGCGAAGCGGGAGGAGGACGAGAACGGTCGCCCCACAAACCCGCGCTTCGCGGCGATGTGCAACCCGATCATCCTTGAGGCGTCGAAAGAGAAGGTCATCTGGGACGAAGGCTGCCTCTCCGTGCCCGACTTCAGCGAGGACATCGCCCGGCCGCGTCGCGTGCACGTGCGGTGGCTGGACGAGTCCGGCAAGCCCCAGCAGCAGTGGTTTGAGGGGTACGACGCCGTGGTGGTGCAGCACGAGATGGACCACCTCGACGGCACCGTGATCCTCGACCACGTGAGCCGCCTGAAGAAGGGCCGTTATCTGCAGAAGCGCACGAGGCAGAAGCTTCACGCCGGGTAGTCGGGCCCCGAGCGAGTAGAGGGCTCCCAAGACAGGTCGCGGAGCAGCGCCGCTCCAGCCTCCGCCAGCACCTCCACCAGGGGTCGGTTCCCCGCGGACAGCTCCAGCGTGGCCATCGAGACGATCGGCAGGTCGGGCAGCAGGGCACGAAGGTCCTCCCGGTTCCCGTCGCTGTCGGAGCGGGTGAGCACGACGCCCGCCACCCGGAGTCCCCGAAGCCTGACCGCAGCCACCGTCAACAGGGTGTGGTTGATCACGCCGAGTCGGTCCGAGGCGACGACCAGTACCGGCCAACCGAGGCTCTCCGCCAGGTCCGCCACCCGCCACGACACTCCGACCGGCACCTCCCACCCGCCGACACCCTCCACCAGCGTGGCGCCGCCGCGTTCGACGTTCGCCGCGACCCAGTCTGCTACGGTCTGGAGATCCACCACCACGCCCTCCTCCCTCGCTGCCCGCGCAGGCGAGCGCGGCGCCCGCAGCTTCACGCTCCCGGACGGGATTGGATGGCCGGCGGCCCCGGCGAGCAGCGTGGCGTCCTCCCCTTCGGTCCCGGCCTGGACCCCCGAGGCGACCGGCTTCAGCGCTCGCACAGGCCCATAATTGCGCAACGCGGCCGCGAGGCACGCCGTCGTGACCGTCTTGCCGACCTCCGTGTCGGTCCCGCTCACAAACATCGCCCGCCACGGCCAATCGCCACCCCACAGGGCCACTGCCTGCGGGTTTACTGCCTGCGGGCTCACGGTTCGCCGCCCTCGCGTGGAGGCTCGCCCCCGGCCGGCTTCGACCGCGGCGCGACCACGTCGAGCACGCCCTCAGCGATCTTGTAGAGCCCTCCGCCAAGCTCACGAACCCCGGCGGTCAGGACCGTCTCACCCTCGGCGGGCTCCGGGACCTCGCTCAACTGCTCCCGCGCCGCCGTGACCGCTGCTATCGGGTCCTTTGGGTGGGCCTCCAGCCCCTTCCCCGCCGCATGCAGCCACCGCCCCAGCGTCGCCCCCGCCACCTGAATCGCGACTTCGGCCTCAGGCGACAGCGGCGTCTGGTCGCCTCTCGGAGGGGGCATCCACTTCGGACCGAACAGCCGCGTGCCCAACCCCCACGCGCTCCGCCCGATGCGGTCCACAGCCTCTGTGAGATCGTCCGTTCCAACGTGGGGGTCGGCGCCGTCCGGTGCCTTGGGTTCAGCCATCGATGTCTCCTGTACGCGTAGGGTGCTCGAATAGCCATTCCAGAATTCCCGCGACCTGAAGCGCCGCTGCCCCGGGGTCCACGCCGGGTATCCCCGCGTAGACCCGGCTGGCGACCGTGAGCGGATCCGCCCGCTCCCCGGATGCGGTCATCGCGGCGACGACGCAGCGAACCTGCTCGGAGCGCATCGCACGGTGGGCCAGGTACATCTCGATGGTCTCCGGGCCGGGCAGGACCGGCCCATGGGCTGGAAAGAGGCGTTTGGAGACCGGCAGCATGCGCCGCAGGCTGTTCAGGTAGGTCCCGAGGTGCCCCTCGGGCGGGGCGACGAGGATGGTGCCGATGCCGGCCACCATGTCGCCGGCGATCACGTCCCCGTCGTCGGCGACGTAGACGAGGTGCCCATCTGCATGCCCAGGCGTGTGCATGGCGGTGAGCCTCGGATGCTGCGGGTCTCCGGTCTCGATCACCTCACCGTCAGCGATGGTGCCGTCCAACTCGAACGGGAGGATGGAGTCCGCATGGGCGAGGATGCGGGCGTGAACGCCCGCTTCGCGGAGTGACCGGCGCAGGGCGGCGGCCCCGCCCATGTGGTCGGCATGATGGTGGGTCAGCAGGATGGTGTCCACGGGCGCGCAGCGACCGTCCTCGCCCAACGCCCGCACCCAGGCCAGAGTCCGCGCCTGCTCGTCCGCCCACGGGGACGCCACGTCGAAAACGAGGCGCCCGACACGGTAGACGTTGGTATGGGTGGCGGGCGGGAGGGTCGGGGTGCGGACTGGCAGGACGTCGATCACCCCCGGAACGTAGTCACCAACGTCCCGGATTGGCTCGTTTCTTGATAACCACGACCCCATGCGCGCCTTCGGCTACTGTCTGGACACCCTCGACCCCCAAAACCCCGACCGGCTCTGCCGAGGCCGTGAGCGCTGGATCGAGCCGCTGCTGGACCCCGCAGATCCCTATCCACCGCGCGTTCACCGGCTGGTCGTGAGCGGAGCGAAATTTTCGGACGACAGCGCCCGGGACGCCACGCGGGGTCTGGTCGAGGCGGGCGTCACCGCCGACACATTGCTCAAGGCCCTCTTCCCCCGCCGCCACGTGCATGCTTTCCGTGAGGTCGGCGACCCGCGGGCGCTCCCCGCCGAGATGATCGTCGAGGAGGACTGGACGGCCGCTCCGGGCGGCGGGCTTCGTCGCTGCCCGGCGGTGCGCTGGTTGACGCTCATCCAGAAAGACGAGGCCGATGTGTACATGCTCGGCGAGAAGGACGGCATCGCCGCGCCCAGGGCGGACGGGCTCCTCATCGACGCGAAGGTGGGCCCAGAGCTAGAGGACGCCCTCTTCAAGCTCGTGGGCTTCTCCGACCCCGATGGCCGCCCCGCGCTGCTCTACAACGCCATGGGGATTCCGGCGGTGCTCGAGCACTGCCGCGCGCTTGTGCTGTTCCATCTCGACAAGCACGGTCCAGCCTTTGTGGTCTACACCACCGAGCCGATGGACGCAGCCGACACGCTGATCAGCGTAGCCGCGAAGGGCAACAGCTTCGCGGTTCCGTTCTCGATCCCACCGATGCTCGCGCGCTGGGACCGCGCTCTGTATGAGCTGCGCCTCGGCTGGGACGAAGAAGCTCAGGGTCCTTTTCCAGTGCCGGTCGCCGACGAGGCGGGGGGGCGTTGGTCGCGCCGGCGCCGTCATGAGCGGGGTGAGGACGAGACAGCGTCCCCAGACGACGAGCGCGGGGACGACGAGTCAGGGGACGACGCGCGCGGGGACGACGAGCGCGGGGACGACGAGCGCGGGGACGACGAGCGCGGGGACGACGAGCGCGGGGACGACGAGCGCGGCCAGACGGGTGGCGACGAAGACCTGCACGACGAACCCAGCGACGACGAAGATTCGGTCGACGAGACGGGGGAGGAGAGTGACGACGGCGACGAGCCCGGCGAGGACGATCTCGACGAGGACGATCTCGACGAGGACGATCTCGACGAGGACGATCTCGACGAGGACGAACGCGGCGAGGACGAACGCGGCGACGACCAGAAACCCGCGGGGTAGGAGCAATGCCGC
The DNA here is from genome assembly GCA_009692605.1 of Myxococcales bacterium. Lineage (GTDB taxonomy): Bacteria > Myxococcota_A > UBA796 > UBA796 > SXON01 > CAIUMM01. The sequence goes on along the minus strand of SHYV01000024.1, from coordinate 14,306 downwards.
TCGGATAGGCGACCTCCGAAATTGGCGACGGAACAACGTCCGGCGGAGACAGCCGACGCTGTATCGATTCCGACATTGATACCGACATCGACATTCGCAGGGCACCCCAAGCTGCGGGCGGCCGGAACACGGCCGGCCGGCTGACCGCCCGCAATTGGGCACACCACGACCAAAGCCGGTTGGGCCGGAGGCCAATCCGGAAAACAAACTCCACCGGCGTAAGGGAGCTTGGGTCAACCGGGGATCCGGCGCCTACGGGATGATCCGCCGCGCCGCATGGGGTTGGCCGGGGGCACACCTGCAGCGCCACAGCGCATGACATCCGGGCTATGCGCCTGCATGCGCTTCTGGCTCGGTCGCATAACCTTCGTGCTATCAGCTGTAATCAGCGCGATCGTGCTACTTGAGGGGCTCTCTCGACTGGCAATTCTCGTGGGGATCCGGTGGCTCTTGGCACCTGATGTCGCCGGCTGGGTCACGACCGAGCGAGTCGTCTACGACGCGGAGCTCGGCTGGCGCCCAGCGTCCGGCTTCCCGACCATCACCGGAGGCCATTCAAGTACGATAGCCTCGACCGCGTGAAGCTCCCGAAGAGCAGCGGAGAGCGCCGGGGCTACGCGTTCGGCGACTCCCAGACCCACGGGGCCAGCGTGGTGGAGCGGCCAGCGTGGTGGAGCGCTCGGCGTGGCCGTCGGTCGCCGAGCGAGTCCTCCGCAGCGAGGGGCTGAATATTTCGTTGATCAACCTGGGGAGCTCCGGCTACCGCAGCGCACAGGTCTTGCGGCTGATCGAGACATACGTGCTTCCCAACAACCCGGACTTCCTCATCGTCGATTGTTTGGTTCACGACAGCGCCCCGCTGCCGGGAGACCACCAGCGGGCTTGGGGGCCAGCGCGCGAGCTGCTGTTCCAAAGCCGGGTTTACCGGCTGCTCTGGCTCGCCGTCGCTACGGCGCGGGGGGAAAACACCGGGCCGTTGGGTACGGTGCACATCGAGCAGCCGCTGTCCCCGATCGGGGGAGCGGGCAACCACGAGGCGATCGCCCAGCTCGCGGCCGCCCGCCAAATTCCGCTCCTCTTCGTCGACTACCCGTTCACCGGGAACCCCATCGTCAGCTACGCGCCTATGTCCCAGCTTCCAGCCGGGGTCACCGTGGTCGCTGCCACCGCTGCCCTGATCGCAACCGGGGCGCCTGCGAGCAGGCTGTTCCTGGACGCGAACCACCTGAGCGTCGAAGGCAGCGAGGTGGTCGGGCGGGCTGTCGCCGACAGCGTTCGCGCGGAGCTGGGTCTGTAGCCCAGCCGCAGGGAGCGCAGCTACCGGTAGACGACGCCAAAGATGCCGATGCACATCTCGTCGAGCGACCCCTCGCCGAGCTCCACGGGAATGGGCTCGGTGAGACCGGCATCGGCCAGAGCCCGCACGACGCTCGGGTTGTTCAAGGTGTTGTCGTACTGGCACTGCATCCAGATGGTGTCCCCTCCCCGCCCGCGGGGCATGTCTTCGATCGCGGCGTCGTAGTAGTACGTCCGTTGCCAATCGAAGTCCCAGCCGGTCTGAACGAGACACTCGTCCTTCGTCTCGCCGGGGCGCGGATCGGCGCGCTGCCAACGGATCTCCATGTCGGTGCCCACCATGTGCATGTGTGTCTCAACCGAGAAGAAGCGAAAGTCCGTCTCGTCAGGCTCGGTGGCCAGGATTTGAGTCTCCACGTGATCCGACACACCCTTCGGGATGCGAAACTCCACAGTTCTCCGGTCGTCCGGGTCGGGCTGCAAGCCCTCATCCGCGCTGGAGAAGTTGCCGATGGTGGTGATCATCGCGGTCCACTCGGGGGTCTCCGTCTGCCATCGCAGCTGGACAGATGTGGTGTCAGGCTCCGCCACCGCCCCGGCCGGATAGTAGTGGATCTGCAGCAGAATGCGTGAGCCCGCAGGCACAAGGATGCCGCTGCCATCGGGCACCTCTGTCGGTGGACTGCCCGGAACCCAGACCCCAAGGAGCGCCGACCCCTCCGGCGCGCTGAAACACTCCTGATAGCCGTCTCCCCACGATGCGCTGGTGCCGCCAGCGTCCGCGAACACCACGACATGGTGCACCACCGACGCGTTGCCTGGCAGCACCTGCATGCCGGTGAACCAGCTGTCCTCCGTCAACCCCGGGTCGAGGCTGACGCACATAAACTCGTCGGCCCCTCCGGAGGTGGTGTACGGCTCGGCCGGAGTCAGCTCTTGCGTCGGGTCGGCCAACGCGGTCTGGATCGGCGAGTGCACAGCGTCGGCGGTGAGCGCGCTGCCCTCCGGCGCGCCGGCGTCGGCCCATGCCCGAAGGACCCCCTTCTCCTGCTCAGACAACCGGGGATCGTCCTTCCAGGACAGCGGCGGGGTGCAGTCGTCCGTCTCGTAGGCGTCGAAGGGCGGCATGGTGCCAGCTTCCACGGCGGCGACGGCAGCACCGGCGTACGGAGCAGCCGCCTCGTAGGAGTCGAGCGGGAACGGCGCGATGCCGCCCGATGTGTGGCACCCACCACACTTCTCCACCAGAACCGGCGCGACGTCTTGATGCCAGGTCGGCGCCGAGGGAGCACAACCGGCCAGCGACCAGAGCATGAGCCCCGACGGACCAGAGACACGGAGCGAGCCGGGGCGAGGGGCTACGCGGGGGACCACGACGGGGGCCACGCGGGGGGGGGAGACACAGGCGATTGGGAGCACGCGCCAGTATGGCACCGCCGGGGCCGCGGTGGCCACCCCAACTGGCCCACTGAGACGGGGGGGGCCATCGGTGGCTACTCCGCGGTGTAGCCGAGCGCTTCGAGCTGGGCCCGGACCTCGTCCGTGAGCTCGCGCGCCTGCCAGGTCCGCACCCCCTCGAAGGTCACGCTGGACGCTGGAGCGACCGGGCCCGCATCGCCGGCTCCCGCCAGATCGGGGGCCGTCAGGGTCAAGGTCGCGTCAGGCGGCCACACCCCGAACCGGCCGGGCCCGGCCACCGAGGTCACGCGTGCCTGGTCCTGAAAGAGCGCGCCATCGGACGTGACCGTGCCCGGACCGGCGGACCACGCCTGCCCGAGGTGCCCGTAGATTCGTTGCTCCAAAGGGTCCCGTGGCACCCTGACGAGGACCTTCTGCCCGGGGTCGTTCCAGAGGTTGTAGTGCTCGACCGCCGCCCCGGCGCTCGGGTCCGCCGCGAGGTCCACGATGCAGGCCATGGCGCGGTCCGTCGGTCCATCGACCACTCCGAGCACGCTCGCCTTGAACCGGCTGGTCTCGGTCCAGAACGGCCGATCGGCGACCGGCTGGCGGACGTCCACCCCGTCTCCGATCCCCCACTCGACCCCCGCGATCGCGGCGATGGTGGCTGCGAGATCGATGCTGCCCACGCGCTCGTCCCGAACTGCGACGGGGATCCCGGTGCCCGACACGATGAGCGGGATGTCAAGGACCTCGGAGTACAGCGTGTGGGCGTGGCCCCAGCTCCCCCGCTCGCCGAACTCCTCGCCGTGGTCGGCGGTCACGATGAAGACCACATCGCGATCCCAGCTCCAGGTGTCGACCATCGGCTTGAGGCTGTCGTCCACGTACCGGATGGACTCGTCGTACTGAGCCACCAGCGCCTTCATGCGCTGCGGCGCGACCGGATGGGTGAGGTAATACCCCCAGTTGTGGTACTGAAGCTCCTTCGAAGTCAGCGCCTTGTTGTACCGTTCGTTCCAGGGCTCTGGGGGCGCATACGGGTAATGCACGTCGTAGGTGTGTAGAAAGACGAAGGCGGGCTGGTCGGGAGGCAGCGCTTTGGCCCAGCCCAGCGCGGCCGCCACCAGCTGTGGGGTCCGAACCTCGTGGGCCAGGCTCGCTTTCTCCGAGAGGCCGTAGTCCTCGTAGGTGTCGAACCCGCGGGAGAACCCGTAGGCCCCGGAGAGGTACACGGCGCTGACGAACCCTGCGGTGGCGTAGCCGGCGGCACGCATCCGCTCGGCGATGACCGGGACATTGTCTGCCAGCTTGCGGTCGTCTTCGATCACCAGATGCTCGGTCGGCCACAGCCCGGTCATCATGGTCAGATGAGCGGGCAGGGTCCAGGGCGAGCCCGACATCGCGTCGGTGTAGCGGGTGCCGCGCGCCGCCAGCCTGTCGAGAGTGGGGGAGGTGTCCCGGCTTCGGCCGTAGGAGGACAAGTGGTCGGGCCGGAGTGAATCGATGGAAATCACCACGACGTCCGGACGATGGGGATCTCCGCGTGGCAGCGTGTGGCAGCCGGAGAGCGCAGCGACGAGGCCCACAGCTGGGACGAGCTCCAGCGCCAAGAAGCGCCCCGGGCCTACCACTCCCGCCACCAGGGCCAGCCGGAAGGGAGGAACCGGAGCATCAGGACGAGCAAGAGGCAGACGGTGAACACACCGACGATGCTGCGGACGGACCCGTCCGCGAGCGTCTTGAACGCCGCGCGGGGGCCGGTGAAAAACGCCGCTGCGTGGACGAGCCAGAGCGGCTCAAGCGGGATCCGGTAGCGCGACAAGCCCGCCAGCGCGGCGATCGCCGCCACATGGTAGAAGAGGATGAGGCCACTGCCCGCGGCATACCAGCCTTTCGCCCGGGTGAACCAACCGATGGTCCCGCCGATCAGGGTCGCGAAGCTGAACCCGCAAATGCCAACGATCAGCAATTCGTCGCCCCAGTCGGGGATTCCCCGCCAGCGCCCCCACCGCAGGTTTCGGGTCAGGAAGCTGTGCGGGGTGACCAGCTGCGCGACGCGCAAGGGGATGCGGGCCACGAAGCTCTCAGGGTGCGACGTGATCCAGGCGACGCCCCGGTCGGCCTCGCACTGGTCCTTTTCGACCGGATTGCCTTCCTGCTTGCAGGGTTTGCGCCCCGAGTCGATGGCCCGCTGGTAGGCCCGGGTCGCCAGCTGCCCGTTGCCGTAGTCAAAGGTCATCGGGGGGAAGTCGTTGTTTCCCAGATACATCATCTGGCCGAGCGTACGGTCCGACACGACAAGGCCGCCGAACTTCGTCGTGGCGTACACGCTGTAGGGCGCGACCACGAGGACGGCAGCGACGGCGCAGGCGATGGCTTGCTTCCAGGCCGCGGCCTCGCGCACCCGTCCCCAGGTCAGAACGGCGATGAACACCGGCAACATGTACGTCGCCACGCCCCGGAACAGCACGCAGCAGCCGAGCATGACGCCAGCGATGACCGCCCGACCGACCCGCAGCGAGCCTCTAGCGGCCCGGAGCGACAACATCGCGGCGATCAGCAGCCCCGAGTAGAACGTCTCGCTCCACAGGGACGACGTGTAGAAGATGAAGGTCGGGTTCAACGCGTAGGCCCACGCGGCCCACAGACCCGCGCGGCGACCGTACTCCGCCTCGGTGAGGTCGTAGAGCATGTGCACGCACCACGTCGCCACGAGCAGCTGACCGAGCTGCACCGACCCCGGCAGCACAAACAACCACTGGTGGAGCGCCAGCAACATCGGGTAGGCCGGCGCCCAGAGCCAGCCGTGCGTTCCGACCATGCCCTCTCCGCGCAGGATGGACGCCGCAAGATCGACGTAGGTACACTCGTCGCGGACGCAGGGCTTGTCGATCCACAGCAGCATCGGAACCAGCCGAAAAAAGAAGGCAACCACCATGGCATTGCGGAGCGGGTGGTCCTTCCAGATGCGAGCGAACACGGGCCGGGCTTAGCCCAACCACCCCAAGGGCGGCAAGGCGAGCGGACGTTCGCGTACGGGAGTCACCCCTATTCGACATTATTCCCCGCCGGCCTCGGGCTCGTCGCCGACCTCTGCTTCTGCGCCCACCGCGGCGCCGCCGGGAGGTGGGACAATCGCGCCATCGCCCGCCTCCACGGGGGTCTTCCTTGGAGGAACCTTCGCCTTGCTGGCCGACTTCCCGGCGGGCTCCTTCTCGGGCTTCTTGCCGGAGATGCCGAGCCGCAGGTCCCGCGCGTCCTCGAGGTAGATGCGCGCCCGCGACAAGGTGGGGTCGGCCCGAAGCGCGGCGAGGAAGGCGTTGTAGGCACCCTGCGGGTTGTTGGCAGCCCGCGCGGCCATGCCCTCGTCGTACAGCGCCTGGGCCACGATTTCGCCCGCAGCCAAGGCCGCCGGCGCGGTGGGCGTGATGCGGAGCGCCGTCGCGAGAGCCTCGGACTTCCCGTACAGGTTGCCAAGCTCCTCGGCCCGAGCCACGTAGCAGGCGACGACCGCGGCGCTGACCCGAGGAGCGCGGCCGTCCCGCCAGCCGATGTTCCGAACGATGTGCCGGCGCGCGTCCTTGAAGCGGGCCCGGCCCACTTCGCACTGACCGCCTTCCGCGAGATCCAACGCCTCCGCGAGCACCGCGTTCGCCTTCTCCAGCGCGGTGGCTGCGGGCACGACGTGCACGACGCGGCCGAGCACCGCCTCGCCCGGAAGGAACCGCACCGGCTCGCTCACCGCCCCCAGGGTGGGCAGCACACGGCCGTCCTCCTGATTGAGCACCACCACCCCGAGCTCGTAGTCGCCCTCCGGCAGGGTCTCAGGCACCGGGATGTACCAGCTTCCTTCCACGTACTCGTCCTGCTGCCAATGTTCCGGCTTGTACCAATCGAACGCAGGCGCAACCTCAGCGGTGTGCAGGTTTCCCTTGTCGTCCTTCAGGAAGACCAAGACGCGAAAGCCGATCTTCCGGGGTGTCGCGATCCACCAGGTGTGCAGGTAGAGCTTCCCGCCGGCAGCGATCTCGGGGGCGGGCACTTCCCAGCCGGCCATCGTCACACCACCGGAGTAGTCCACCACGCGGTCGGCGGGGCCACGGTAGTCGGTGCGAGCCACGAGGTCCTTCCGGATGTGGTTGCCGACGTGGTAGCCGCGCTTGCCGGAGGGGTACCCGGTGATCTCGAGATACTGCTCCTTCCACTTTGGATTACGCGGGATCTTCGACTGGTTGGCCCAGCTGCCGTGAACGTGGGCGAAGGTCGGTCGCAGCTCGTTGAAGATATAGTCGTCAACGAAGCTCTTTTGTGCCTTGTGACGCGACATCGCCACGTCGATCAACCCGGCGAGGTCCCCGATCCGCCAGCGCGTGAAGAACATGTGGGCGCCCATGTCCACGTCGAGCAGCGTGATGTCGTCTACATCGAGCTTCTCGGCGACGCTGCCCATGTAGTTGGCGCGACGGTGCACATCGTTGACGCTGGTCTCGGGCGCGTTGACGAACTCGAGGCTCTTCCACGTGTTCGGCAGCGCCAACGCGAAGGCCATCAGCATGGCGAACCCGACACCCGCGCTTACCCCACGCCAGTCGCGGGCGTGCTCGGGCAGCCGGGCACGCAGGGTCCCGATGGTGAACCCGAGGATCACCGAGATCGGGATCGCAGCCAGAAAACTGAGCAGCCGGCGCTTCGGCACCGTGATGCGCACGTCGCTGAAGCTGAGCGGCTTGATGTTTTCGACCAAGGCCTTCGCGCCCGCCGGGCTCAACGCCACGGAGCCGATGTACACGGCCGCGACCGTCCCCGAGAGGGCCAGCGCCAGCAGCACCCACCCGTGCCGCGTGGCGGGCAAGCGCTTGATGAGCCACTGCACGAGCGGCTCCGAGGCCTCGGGGATGCTCTTGACCAGCACGCCGATGCCAAGGCCGATCAGCGTGAACGTCGGCAGGGCAACGAGCGATCCCCACCGGAAACCCTTCATCCAGTCGCCGTTGGACCACACCCAGAAGAACACGCCCGCGGAGAAACATCCCCAGAGCAGCCCGCGAGCGACCCACCCCCTCCGCGGCAGCGTCAACAGCCCGAGCAGCACGGCCGAAGCGACGAGGAAGTAAACGACCCCTGCGTTCCACTGCCGACCGATGTGGCTGCTCCACCAGGAGGTGACGACAGCGGGCAGATGGGTCCCCATCGACGCCGGAATGCGACCGTCCGAGAGACAGCCAAGCGCGAGACCGCCGAGGATCACGGCGATGACCGGCTTGCGCCAGCGATCGGAGCGGGTGCCCGTGAGCGGCAGGAGGGACAGGACCAGGGCGGGCGCGGCGAAGACGACGCCGTAGAGAAAGGCCCAGTCCTTGAACTGCTTCCACCCCCCGGTCATCCAGCCGAGCAATTTCACCGTCTCGCTCTTGTCTTTCGCGTAGTAGGTGTTCGGGAACCACCACCCGAAGTACTCGTAGCGCAGCGCGTTGTACGCGGCGTACGGTGCGGCAAAAACAAGGATCCACGCCGGCAGCGCGGCCCACTGCCGGCTCCGGACCGTGCCCAGGACCCGCGCGAACAGGCCCACCGCCGCGTAGCCGAGGCCATCCGGCCGCGTCATGGTCAGCAGGAAGAACGCCAGCGCGCTCCACGGCGCCCGCGCGCCCGTCCGCACCTCCACGCACAGCCTCCAGATGCCGAGCGCGAGCAGGAAATTGAACAGGCTGTTCTCCAGCCCGGATGCCGCCCAGAGCGTGAACTGAGTCGACGCCGCGAGCAGCGCCGGGCCCACCAGCGGGGCCCACTCCGGGATCGGCTCGTCGGCGGCGACGCCCGACTCGACGCCCGACTCGACGCCCGACTCAGCGGGGGCCTGCGGGGGCCAAGGGGCGTGCCCGCCGCGCGCTTCGTGACCGATCGCCCAGCTGAGCAGCAGCGTCGCGGCCCCGAACACCACACCCATCGCCTTGGCCGCGAAAAAAGGGTCGATCCGAAACACGTACAGCCCGGCCAGAAGGAAGGTCCAGGACGCGTTCGAGTAGCCCTCAACCCGCTCACCACCGGCGAACGGCACCGCGCCGAGCCCAGTCGCGAGGTTCCGTGCGAACGCGAAGGAGATCCCCGAATCCTCGATGAAGAACGGCTGCCCGATGCACCACACCGCGTAATGTCCGAGGAACAACGCGATGATGAGCGCGAGCACGACCGCATGACGGCGCTGCGCCGGGCTCCACGCCATAACCACTGAGGTCGCGCGGCCCCGAACCCGACCCAACACGCTCCGCATCTGAAATCTCCGTCGTCGAATGCCCCCCCGCGGGGCGGGGTCGGTGAGGCGCCCCGCCCTACATCGTCTTCTTGACCGCGCCCTCAACGGCAGCATTTCGTGCCGCCATCTGCTTCTTCAGCTCGTCGAGCTGCGAGCGGGCGGTCGAGTCATGCGCCTTCGCCTTGACCTTGGCGAGGCGCGCATCGAGCGAGTCTTCCTTGATCTCGGTGCCGATGTCCGCTTCGGCCTGCATCTTGTTGATGTGGGTACGGACGTTCTCAAGCGCCTTGATGTCTGCATCGGTGGAGAGCCCGTCGAGCGTCTCCTGGATCTGAATGCGAGCCTCGGCCGTCGCCTTCTTGGTGAGCATCTCGTCACGCTCGTGCTTGAGCTTCTCGATCTCGCCTTGAAAGGAGACCAGAGAGTCCTTCGCGTCCTCCGCCTGCTTCGAAACCTTCTCCTGATCGACCTTCAGCAGTTCGAGGGCCTTTTCCAGCTCGTTCTTCTTGGCGAGCAGGACGAGCGCTACGTCGTCGTCGCCGCTCTCAAGCGCGACCGGGAGCTGCACGTTGACGTCCTTCATCTCGCGTTCCTTCGTCTCCAACTCCCCCGAGATCTTGTTGCGGAGGTAGACGATGCCGCTCACCGCCTTCTTGAGCTCGCGGTGCTTCTTGATCCGCTCGTCAATCGCAGCCTCGTACACCGCCTCCGGGTTCTTGGTCTCCTTGTCGCTGATCCACAGGCCCCAGAAGCCATTCCAGAGATTGCCGATACGGTCGAAGAAGCCCATGGGCGTAGTCCTGTTGGGAAAAGGGGCGATAACGGCGCGAGCTAACTCGGGGCGGCCCCCCATGTGGCTTCGAATCGAATTAACCGCCGGGCGATGCTCTCCTTGATCCTACTCTCCTTGACCCTCCTGTCGCCCCCCCTCTACGCTGCGGGCACCGCCCCCGTCGCCGACGCCGGTCTTGGCGTGCTCGCCTACCCCGGGGACACCGTCGTGCTGAACGGGACTGGATCGAGCGACGTAGATGGCGAGCACCTCAGCTACATCTGGACACAGATCTACGGCGCCCGCGTCGAGCTCATCGACGGCCCGACCTCGCAGCCCTCATTCACCATCCCAGAGGCCGGCGCATATCGGTTCCAGCTCGTGGTGGACGACGGGACCCTCGAGTCCGCTCCCGATGAGGTGGCGTTCTATGTGCCCGATCGCGAGGCCACGCCCGACGGAGAGACCGGCTGCGCGACCCCTTCGGCCGCCCCGAGTCTTTCGGGGATCACCCTGCTAGCGGCCCTCACGCTCGGTCGGCGGCATCGGAGACGACCCTCCACGGCGCCGGGAACCCCTCCCGCCCGAACTCCCGCTTCCAGTCCGCGAACGCACCGCCCGCCTCGGTAGCCCGCAGGCAGGCCTCGCCGCCCTCCCACCCGGCCTGCGCCAGCTGGTGCTCCACCCACGCCCACCGCGCCGACGTCGGCCGCACCTCGGCGCGGACCCCCTTCAGCCCCGCGCGGACCCGGTCGAGCCGCTTGTCCACCACCGCGATGCCCGCGAACGGCGCGCCGTCCAGCGGCGTGTTCCGCTTTGGGACGAAGGGCGCGATCCCCAGCGCGACCGGGTGGATCGCGGCCAGCCGCCGCGTGAACGTGATCAGCTCCTCGATGTCCTCGTCCTGCTCGTCCGGCACGCCGAGCATCATGTAGACCTTCAGCAGGCGGTACTTGTGCTCGCGGGCAGCCTCCGCGCACGCCAGGAGTTGAGCTTCTGTGGTCCCTTTCGACAACGTCCGGCGCAGGCGCTGACTCGCCGCGTCACTCGCCACGGTGAGCGTCTTGTACCCCCCAAGGCGGAGCAGCCGAGGAATGTCGGGCTTGAGCGCGACGCGATCGCCTCTCAGCGACGAGATGCCGATGCCCTTTCCGGCATCGAGCAACGCCTCAAGCAGGCCGACCAGCTGCGGGTGGTCGGAGATCGCAGCGCCGACCAGCCCGACCCGTGGTGCCTCCGCCGGGATGAGCTCTAGCAGTCGGTCCGGCGTGATCAGCCGCATGCCCCCACGATCGAGCCGGCCGGTCACGGGCTCGGGCTTGGTGTCCCGCCGCATCACGCAGAAGGTGCAGCTCCGGTGGCAGCCCCGCTCGCCCTCGATGAGGAACATGTCGTGGAGCTCAGTCTCGGGCGTCCAGATCCGCGACCGCGCAGGCAGCAGCGTGTCGTCGGCACGAGCAACGGGCGGAAGGGTCTCGCCGTGGACGTCCGGCACGTACCCCCCAGGAAGGGCCGCGAGCCCCCCAAGGTGGCCGTCCGCGAAGAAGCCGTCGATGGCGTCTGCAACGACGTCCTCGGCCTCCCCGAGGATCATGCCATCCACAAACGGCGCCGCCGGCAAGGCGTTTGAAAACGTGAGCGGGCCGCCGAGCAGCACCGTCGGGTGACCGCCAGACCTATGCCGACGCCGGTCGCGCCGCAGCGGAGGGATCCCCGCCAGCCGGAGCAGTTCGATGAGCCCGACCAGCTCAAGCTCGTAGGCGAGGCTGACGCAGAGGATCGGGAACTCGCTCAGCGGCGTGAGCGTCTCTTCCGACACCGGGCAGGCGCGCGCCTTGCGCCAGGCCTCGACGTCTTCGGGTAAGAACACCCGTTCCACCTGAAACCCACGCTCGGCCAGCACCGACGAGATCCACTGGAAGCCGAGCGAGGACATCCCGACGCGGTAGGGGGACGGGTAGACCATCGCCACCTTGCGTGGGCGGCCCCCGGGGAACGGCGCGCCCCGCTCCAACCCTCTCCGGGTGAGGATCGGGGCTGCCAGCGCGCGCGGAAGGGCCATGACCGGGCGGTAACCCGGGTGCGCTCAGGCCACGGTTGGCTTTCGAAACAACATCGCGCCGAAGCCGCCGAGCACCCCGAAGACCCCCAGCCCCGCCACCCCCATCACCAGCGGGTTGTAGGAGAGCTCGTGGTAGACGATCTCGCCGAGCGCGTGCTGCGCCAGCCCGTTCTCCGGTCCCGGGAAGACCAGCCCCGAGAGCGCCCCCTTTACTCCGGCTTCAAGGCCTGCAGCGTCGCTGTCGGGCCCGATCGCCCACAGGCTGATGGCACCCTTGTCGTAGCTGGTTGCCGCAAAAAGCAGCTGGTAATCGTTGATCGTCGGGCGAAACAGCATGGCGTTGCGGTCGGCGAGCGCCACCTTCTCCGCGGCCGGAATCTTGCCCACGGCCTTGCCAAACACCAGCCCACGGAGGACGAGCGCGTCGTCGGCGAACGAAGCATCGTCGGCGAACCCGACCTGCCAGACCTGCGGGCAGGCGGCGATGAGGGAAGCGTGCCGTCCGTCGGCCGTAGGCGCCGCCAAGAGGACACACGCCTCGAGCTTTCCCGCGCCCGTCTTTCCGAAAAGCGCCTCGGCGTTCTCGCGCTCGGACGGGAGCACGCTGCGCCATCCCTGCGGCGGCGTCACGGTGAACCCCCGGTCGGGCGCCTCAAGCGAGGCCGCGTTGAGCGGGGCCGGCGGGGCCTCCATGGTCAAGGCCGCGACGTAGGCGTCGAGGGCGGCAGACGAGCGTTTGTCCGCGCTGGACGTGCCGTACACGCCGATGTGGAGCACCTTGCCGTCGCCCGGGATCGCAGCGAAGTGGGCGACAGCCCTGCCCCCTCCGTCCAGATCGAACGTCGCCCGGGTGTGCAGCCACCTCTTGGCGCCTTCGCCGGCGATGCCGGGCAGGACGGCGGGGTTCTTCGCGTGCTGCTCGGCAAGGTGCTCCAGGTAGACCGGCTGCATCGCGGTCCCGACCGGCACGTCCACCTGCCAGGGGGTGTACCAGAGATCGAGGATCAGCCCGTCGGCCTTCGCCTTGAAGTCCCAGTCGGACCACCGCGTCATCTCCCAGCCGCGAGGCATGTTCACGGTGATGCCGGCACCCGCCATGACGTAGGGTTCCGCACGGGAGGGGCCGACGAGGATGTCGAGCGCGAGTAGGCTGGCGTAGAGCAAACGGACCTCTGAATCGCCGCCCAGCTTATCTGCGGGATTCAACGGTTCCGCGCTCGGGCGCGTCCAGAAGTGGTCAGATCTTGATAGCCCGGCGCCTCTCCCAGAATCGAGGTCTCCATGTCCCTCCAAGCCGGTATCGTTGGTCTGCCGAACGTCGGAAAGTCGACCCTGTTCAACGCGCTCACCGCGGGAGGGGCCGCAGCGGCGAACTACCCGTTCTGCACCATCGACCCGAACGTCGGCATCGTCTTCGTCCCCGATGCGCGCCTCCAGCAGCTCAACGCCGTCCAACCGACGCAGAAGATCCTGCCGGCCGCGGTGGAGATCGTCGACATCGCCGGGCTCGTACGCGGCGCGAGCAAGGGCGAGGGGCTCGGCAACCAGTTTCTCGGCCACATCCGTGCGACGGACGCGATCTTGCACGTGGTCCGTTGTTTTGACGACACCGACGTCGTCCACGTCGACGGCGGACCGGACCCCGACCGGGACATCGAGACCATCGACACCGAGCTCATCCTGTCCGACATCGACACCGCCCAGAAGCGCGTGGACAAGTGCCGCAAGAACAGCAAGGCGGGAGACAAGGACCAACTGTTCCACCTCGCGGTCGCCGAGCGGCTGGTCGCCCACCTCGACAGCGGCAAGACCGCACGGTCCGGCGACTGGACCCCCGAGGAGCGCGCGAGCATCGCCGAATGTCAGCTCATCACCGGGAAGCCCACCCTGTACGTCTGCAACGTGGACGAGAACGGGCTCACTGGGGACAACGCCTATGTGACGACCGTGCGCGCACGAGCGAAGCGGGAGGGCGCGCGTGTCGTGGTCCTGTGCGCGAAGGTGGAGGCCGAGGTCTCCGAGCTGCCAGAAGAAGACCGGCCCTCCTTCCTTGCGGATCTCGGGATCGCCGAGCCAGGCTTGGCAGCGCTCGCCCGGGAAGCCTACACACTGCTCGGGTTGCAGACCTACTTTACGTGTGGCCCCAAGGAGATCCGCGCCTGGACGGTGCCAGTGGGGTGCAAGGCCCCTCAGGCCGCAGGCGTGATCCACACCGACTTCGAGCGAGGGTTCATTCGTGCCGAGGTGTACGGGGTCGCTGATCTGGTGGCGGCGGGGAGCGAGGCCGCGCTGAAGTCATCCGGGAAGATGCGCGTGGAAGGCAAGGAGTATGTGTTGCGGGATGGGGATGTGATGCATTTTCGGTTCAATGTTTAGAACTGGGGGAAGTGCATCGCGTATGCTCGCCGGGGATTGAGGTTTGAGGCGGGTAGGGGGAGGTCACGGGGGCGGGCGCACAGAAGTCGAGCCGCCTCGGACGCACAGGCTACGCACAGCCTCTCGGCGACGGGGTTGGGCGACAA
>SHYV01000023.1 GCA_009692605.1 Myxococcales bacterium | reverse complement strand
GCACCGCCCCGACCGAGTCGCAGTACTGCGAGAAGTCGGAGGCGGTGAGCGGAGCGCCCCGGAGGCTGTAGTCGGGCAGCCAGAGCGTGGAGAGCGCAGCGAAGCTGAGCCCCGCTGCGATCGCGAGCGCCACGTCGAACGGAGACCACGGCTCGGGCTCATCGGTGACAGGCACGAGAACGCGCACGAGGCCCAGCACCACCAACGTCACCAGCGCGCCGAACATCGGGTGCCCCGCGAGTCAGAAGGCGACGGTAAGGCCAGCCCCGAGATCCAGGGTCGGCGGCGTGATCGAGTACCCCTCTTCAAGTCCCTCGACGCCCGGGACCGCCGGGATGTCGAGCGAGAAGTTGAACTCTCCCACGTCTCCGAAGTGGTACTGCGCGTAAACGTTCAGGGAGAGTTGGGTCAGGACGGTCAGCGACCAGTCCACTCGGGTGAGCACCGAGCCGTCGGACAGGTTCGTCAGCGCGCTGGCGGTGTAGCTCTGGTCCTCGATCCGGCCGGGCTCGGGCAGGAAGATGTAGGCTGCGGCGTAGTGCTCGCCAAGGTAGAACGGCTGATATTGCCCGGTGAGCAGCAACCACGGGTAGATGGACGGCTCCGAGTAGCCCGATCCGTTGTAGAAATACTCCCCGCCCAGATAGACGGCGTCCTCCGTGGAATAATTGAACCCGATCTGCGCTCCGGCGGTCACCTGCGGGATCCACTCGCGCTCGCGTGAGTACGCGGTGGGGAAATCGAGCGTCTCGATGTCAAGTCCGCCCTCCCAGAAGTCGGCGGGTTCGCCGTGCCGGACCGCGCCCTCCACGTGCAGATCGACGAGCCAGATGGCGGTCGACAGATCCGCGCCAAGCCGTACAGGCTGGTCCTTCCGGGCAGCGCCGGAAACCGCAAATTCGGTGCTGCCTCCCGCCCACTCGGCGCGGACGGCGCCGCCGATCCTGTCCACAGCGCTGGCCTGATCGAGGTTGGCGATCGCGTAGAGGTTCGCGCCGAGCGCCTGGACCGGGATGTGGACCTTGAGCAGAGGCACTCCCGGCCGCAGATCGTAGGCCGCGAGTGGGTCCAGCACCTGCTGGTTCAGGAAGTCGGTGGGGTTCCAGAACCGGCCCGAGCCCCACTTGAGCTTCTGGTCTCCAAGGGTCAGGAACACCCTGCGGCCCACATCGAATTTCAGCCAAAGTTGGTCGAGGCTCACGCTGCTGACGTTGATCGGCTGGCCGTAGGCGTCGGTAGCGCCCTCCGTCAAGGTGAAGTCGTGGGTGAGCTTACCCTGTACAAACGCCCGTAGTCGGTCGTTCGGCCTGCCATCCACGTACAGGTATACCGCGTCCGGGGAGGCGAGGGTGGTCGAGGGCAGGTGCCAGTCCGTGTCCTGCGTGGCGTCGAGCCGCATGTACAGCTTGCCACCAATGGCGAACCGGTCGGTCGTGGCCCCGAGTCGGCTCAGGATCGTCGAGTCCGAGGTGAACGGGCCGCCGATGAGCGACGCGGCGGGGTCGGTGTCCGGGGACCCGCCGAAGAGCGCGCCCTCGTCGATGGCTGAGGAGGACGGGGGGGGGGCCTCGGGGGGGAGGGGGGCCTCGGGGGGGACAGGGCTATCCTCCGCGTTGGCGATGGCGGAGAGCAGGAGGAGCCAGATCACGCGGCCATCCAGGGCTCATGGGGGTGCGGCCATCGAAAGTCAGCCTTCATCGCGACTTGCTCTCCAGCCACGCCTTCGTGAAGATGCTGTCGTCCAGCGCGGAGAGGTCCAGGCTCTGGATCACGATGGTGGTCTGGTTTCCCTTCTCGATCTCGTCGAAGATGCGGATCTCACGCGCATAGTAGACATCGGCCTGCTTCGTCTGGCTGTAGACCTTCTCCCATTTTGGGTACAGCGACGTGCGCATCAGCTTCCCGGACAGCGCCAGATCCTGACGTTTGAGCACGTTGCCTGTCGCCTTGTCCACCCACAGGTGAACGACAGGGTAGGCGACATCGGCCTCGGTGGTCGCGGTCAGCAGCAGGTGGTTCACGGTGTATGAGCCGAGCTTTTCTTCGGCGACGAAGGTTGGCCGGTACTCCTCGTGCAGGCGCGACTGATCGAAGTCTTGCCGGTTCGAATCGGTGCCGCCGATGCGCTCGCGCTCCGTCCGCCGCTCCCACTTCCCAACCGACGGGTCGTAGAAGAACAGGTTGTTGTCCACGCGCAGGTACCCCTGGCCGGCCTGCTCCTTCGGCATCAGGAACAGCATGACAAGCTTGTCGTCGAGGTCGCGCCGGTAGACCGCGACCTGGTAGACGAGGTCTGCTTTTCCAGACTCCTTCTGCTCCAGATAGACCAGAGACTTGAAGTCGCCGTTGTTCTCCTGTCGGTCGTCGACGACTCGGAGCATCTGCACCAGCTCGTCGGTGCTCGGCGCTGCAAGGGCGGGCGTCGGGGTCACCGTGGCGAGGCCAAGCGCCATCGCGGTCAGCGCACCAAGTGAGAATGTACGTAGCTTTGCGCGGAAGATCTTGAATTCGTTGGGGGTCACGTCGCCACCTTATTCCACATGGGAGAGAGCCTTGACCGGCTGAAGGAGGGCCGCCCTGACCGATGGCCACAGGGCGGACAACCCGGTGAAGCCGGTGAGGAAGCCTACCGCCGCCACCACGCTCATCGGCTTCACCGAGAGGTGGATGTTGTCGGAGAGCAGGATGCTCGCCATCGCTTCCATCGGCACGTGGATGTTCGCGGCGTCCACGGCCACCGCAACGCCGCCCCCCACGGCGGCTCCAGCGACGCTGCTGGCCAGACCAAGCATGACCGCCTCGGCCATGAACAGGATCAGGGTCTGCAGCCGACCCAGCCCGACGGCGCGCATGGTCCCAATCTCGCGCGTGCGCTCCCGGACCGACTGCCACATCGCGTTCATGATCCCGATGGTGATGATCGCCACGAGGATGGTCGTCAGAAACCACGTCACCGAGTTGAACGCGATGATCACCCACGACAAGAAGCTGACCTCGTCCTTCCAAAGCGTCAGGTCGAGCTTCTGGCCGGTCCAGTCCTCTCCCTGCACATCCTCGAACTTGAAGAAGAACGGGTTCGGGTTGTAGTCCATCAGCCGGTAGCCCTTGGCCGTGAAGACCTCCCGGAGGTGCGCCATGGTCACTGGCGCCTCATCGATGTCCTTGAGGTACACCCAGACAGCGCCGGTGGTGTCGGGGTCAAGCTGGCCGAGCTCCAGCACGGTCTCTCGCTGGGTGAAGCAGGAGAAGCTCGACAACAGCCCAAGGTCCTTCGCGACCGCGACCACCTTGAGGTCCAGCGTGTTCGCCCGACCAACCTGCGTCTCGGTCTTGAAGGTGACCACGTCGCCTACCTGCACGCCCAGGCGCTTCGCCTGGTTCGCAAAGAACACGACCGTGTGCGGCTCCGAAAGTTGGCGCGGGTCTCCGATGACCTCGCTGCTTCCCCCCTCCACGTAGTCCTTCTCCTTCGCCAGCTGCAGCTTCTTGAAGAACTGCTCCTCCTCGGCGGGGATGATGCCGGACAGCGCCGTCTGCACCGTGCCCGTCTCGCTGACCGCCTTGCCCCAGGAGCGATGGCGGAGGAGCGTGTAGTCCAGGTTCGGGGTGTTCTCCTCGACGATCTTCCGGACCTCTGCGGCGTTCGTCACGATGGGTGCGGCCGACCCGGGGGTCACCTTGTAGAAGCCGGCGACGTTGATCTGCCCGGCCGAGAGCGTGGTGGCGGCCGTCTCCATGTTGTCGTTGATGCCCTGGCTCATCGCCTGAAGCAGCACCAACATCCCGGTGACCGTTCCCACGGCGAGGAAAAGTACGCCCGTTCGACGAC
The DNA here is from genome assembly GCA_009692605.1 of Myxococcales bacterium. Classification (GTDB taxonomy): domain Bacteria; phylum Myxococcota_A; class UBA796; order UBA796; family SXON01; genus CAIUMM01. The sequence goes on along the minus strand of SHYV01000023.1, from coordinate 28,465 downwards.
GTGCCTGAACGAGGTTCCGCATCGCGATCTGGAACAATACACCGATCATGGCCTACTCTTTGGGGTTCATCGCGACGACTGGCTGCACGCTCGCGGCCATCATCGCGGGGTAGAAGGTCGAGAACAGGCTGATGATGCTCACCGAACCGACACCCAGCGAGACGTTCAGCATCGACCAGGCCGGGTAGAGCCGGGGGCCGCCGAAGATGAACGTCATCTGGGCCGACGGGGCGCGAATGCCCACTTCCCCGAGCCACGCCAGCATGCCGACGCTCACCATCGCCCCGAGGCCGCTGGCTACCGTGGCGAGCACGAGCGTCTCCAACAGCACAAGTGCGAGCACTTCCCGGCGTTGCGCACCGATAGCCCGCATCGTGCCGATCTCCGCGGTCCGCTCCAGCGTGGCCATCATCATCGAGTTGTTGATGATGAACAGCGCGACCAGGAAGATGACGAGGATGGCCACCAGCAGCACACCCTTGATCACCAGCAGCAGCTGGCCCACGATCCCGGACGCCGTCTGCCAGTCGAGCGCGTTCACCGGAGCGCCCGCCGCGAGTGAAGCGGCCTCGATCGCCCGCTGTGCCTCGGGGATCGACGCGCCTTCGTGCAGGATCACCGCCGCGTTCAGAACGACGCCGTTCTCCATGTCCGCCGTGGTGTATACGCGATCATCGAGGTCGGCGGCTGCCCGGGAGGCCGCTGTCATGTCTACACCCGCGAATTCGTCGAACGCGCGCGTGGTCGTCGACTCGGTCACCAGCGCGTCTGCACCGCCACCGAACAGGTCGTCCTCCGCGCTCTCCCGCGTCACCTCCTTCACGGCCGCCGCCTTGCGGACGCCGTCCAGCTCGGCGACCTGACTCTCGGTCATCTTGCCGTAGAGCTGCCTGAACGTGACGAGGTCGGCCAGATTGTACACCCCAGCGAGCTGCGAGCTCTCCAATCCCACGAACTCGAAGGTGCCCCAGACCTTCACATTGACGCTGCGCATGTACCCGGTCTTGGTGTACGCCCGGAGGCTCATCATCTCGCCGATGCCGACGTCGTAGAGCCGGACGCGGGGGGCGATGTGGGTGTAGAACCAGACGTAGCGCGCATCGAAGTTGGTGTCGTCCACCGACAGGAAGGACACCAGCAGCTTGCCAAGGTTCTGATCGTCGGGCGCAGCGGAGGCCGGCGAGACCCCAAGCTCGGCCTGAAGCAGCGGCTTCAGCTCCGCTGCGTCCTTAGGCGAGAGCATGAACAAGATCCGGGCGTACTGCCTCGCGCACCGGCCGGCCTGGTCGTGAAGGGCCTTGTCCGTAGCGAACGTGAGCCCGTCGTCGTCCCGCTTCTCCTTCATGTTGTCGAGTTCGCGCGCCACCTTGTTCTTCACGAAGCGCTCGTAGGCGTATTTCGCGATCAGGAAGCCACGTTTGCCTTCGGGGATGTTCTGGCCGTCGACGATTCGGAATCGACTGAAGTCCTTGGAGAAAGCCGGCATGTCGGTGCCGAGCAGCCGCAGGTACATCATCTTGCCGTCGCTCGCGAGCGGCGCGATGGCCCGGTCAATCCAGTCGAGCGTGCCCTCTGGATCGGAAGTGAACTGGCTCGCGAACTCGACGGTCTGGACCCGAGTGAGGCCGTCGAGGTCGATCTGAGCCTGCACCTTGTCGGCCGCGATGGTGAAGGCGGCTTTTTGATCCTGCTGCAGCTGGGCCGAGATGGCGAGCACTTGGGCAAACAGCTGGTCGCGCTCCTCTAAGAGCCCAGCCCGGTTCGCCGCCCGCAGCTTGTCCAGCGTATCGTCAAGCTCGGTCCTGCCAAAGACGACGGTGTTCACGCTGCCGAGCGGTACGACCGCCTTCACCTGCGGCAACGCCGTGAGCGCATCCCGCAGCTTCGGAAAATCGGTGATCTCACCGATGTCTTCGCCGCCAGCGCCGAAGCTGAACAGGGCCAGCTGGTCCTTTGCGTTCTTGTCGTACACTTGAATGTCGCCCGCAAGCGACGCGGTGATCGACTCGGCCATCGCCGCTTCGATGCTGTCGACTATCGTCTTGCCGGTGACCACAAGAAAAGAGCCGAACGCCAGCAGGGAGCCGACGATCGCGCTCTTCACCCGGTGTGCGAGTACATTACGCCAGGCGATCCCGGCCAGCACCAACACCTTGCTCATCCGGGAATTCCCTTGATCGCACCGCCCATCGTCGCCCGGAGGTCGCCGCCGCCCACACCGTCGGAGCCCGGCAGCGGGTCGAGCGCGCCGAGGCCTTGCGCGCTCACCACCCCGTCGTGGATGTTCACGACGCGGTCAGCCTGCTCCATGACGCGCTGGTCGTGGGTCGAGAAGATGAACGTGGTGTGGTCGGCTCGATTGAGGTCGCGCATCAGCGTGATGATGCTGCCCCCGGTCACGGAGTCGAGGTTGGCGGTCGGCTCGTCGGCGAGGACGAGCTTCGGGCGCGTGACCAACGCGCGGGCGATCGCGACGCGCTGACGCTGGCCGCCGGAGAGCTCGCTCGGGCGCTGGTGGAGCTGCGGTCGCAGGCCTACCTTTTCAATGACGTCCATTACGCGCGCTTCGCGGTCGGCGGTGGTCAGCCGGCCCTGAAGCAAGAGGGGAAACTCGATGTTCTGGAACACGTCGAGGACCGCGATCAGGTTGAAGCTCTGGAAGATGAACCCGATCTTCCGCAGGCGGAGCTGAGTGAGCTGGTTGTCGTTCAGCGTGGCCGTGTTCTCCCCCGCGACGTTGACCTCGCCGGACGTCGCCACGTCGATGCAGCCAATCAAGTTGAGGAGCGTGGACTTGCCCGAGCCGGAGGGGCCGGCGATCACGGTAAACTCGCCTTCGTCAATCTCAAGATCCACCTTGCGGAGGGCCCGCACCGTGGTTGCGCCCAGCGGGTAGTCCTTGACGACGTTCTTCAATGCGACGATGACGGCCATTGCGGGCTCCTGGATGGCAGGGTTCAGGACGGTTGGGTGCTGCGAGGAGGCCCATCAGTCCCGAGACGCGACGAGCCGGGCCGGCAGCGCCCGCGCAGGCGCCGCTTTGGGGTGTGCGACGGGCGATGAAACCTCCACCCGCTCGACGCCGAGCAGCTCCCGGATCCGGGCGATGGCCGGCAGCGAAATGCCGAACTGGATCGCGACCTCCACGTCGTCACGCCGCGACAGGGACTGGGTGATGCCCGGATAGGCCTGCTCCAGCCCGATCTGCAGGGCGGTGTCCTTGACGACCACCGCCGACGGGGGGAGGACGACGGCTACAACGCGCTCGGGGGCGGTTTGTCGCGTGATCGCATCGCTGGCCCCCTTGCGCCCGCCCGGCGGCGTAGCTTCGAGCTGGCGGACGCGGTCGCGGGAGTAGACGAGCAGGCTCTTGGGCAGCTGGTACTCCCGCGCGAGCCGGTCCAGCGATTCGGTCCCCAGACGAGCGAGGAGGCCAGGGTAGGCCCGCTCCAATTCGGCGGACTCACGATCCACGTTTTTCTTCATTCCAGCCACCGGAGGGGGAGGGGTCCATCGACAACAAGGTCCACCCGGGGGACCTGCGGGGACTCTATATCCCCGGTCCGGGGGCGCTGCAGCCGGGCCCGGGATAAGGTACCGCACCGCACCGAGTCCTCGACAAAGATGGAGCCCCAGAGCGCTGGCCGAAACCTCGAGATCGTGCTCGTGCACGAGCTGTCGTCCGGCACCTTCGCGCGGCTCTATCTGGCCGAGGTGCGGGCGCCGGGGGGGATCGAGCGCATCGTCGCCGTCAAGATCCTGCGCGAGCAGTGGTCTGAGTCTGTCGAGATCCTCAACCGGACCCGCGACGAGGCCCGGCTGCTCGCCCGGCTCCGACACAAGAACATCCTTCGGGTAGAGGATCTCGCAGAGATCGACGGACAGCTCGCCATCATCATGGAGTTCGTGGACGGCCTCGACCTCAAGCAGCTGGTCGACGCCCTGACCAAGGAGCGCCGGCGGGCACCGCCGAGGGCCATCCTGGAGATCTGCTCGGCCACGGCTTCGGCGCTCGACGCCGCGCACAACCGCGTCCCGTACGGGCTGGATGGTCCTCTACACGTGGTGCATCGGGACATCAAGCCCTCGAACATCATGGTCAGCGCCGAGGGAGAGGTCAAGGTGCTCGACTTCGGCACCGCGAGGTCCACTCAGCAGCGCAGCGCCCAGACCGGCGCGCTGAGGTTTGGCAGCCTGAAGTACATGTCCCCCGAGCGCCGGGAGGGCGACAGAGGGGAGATCGCGAGCGACGTGTACGCGCTGGGCCTCACCTTGCTGGAGCTGCTCCGGGGAGAGTGGCTCCCGCTGCTTCCCCTCGACGTCATGGAGCACGATGAGGCGCTGGTGCACCACGTCGCCCGGCTTGGCGACCTCGTGATGCCCAACCCGGAGTGGGACAGGGCGCTGCGGGATGCGATCCTGCGGATGGTCTCCGGAGAGGCGTCACACCGCCCGCCGATCACCGAGGTTCAGAAGCTCCTGCGCGCGTTCGCCGATCAGGCCAGCGGGCCGACGCTTGAGACGTTCGCGCAGGAGCACGTCGCCCGGCTCACCCGTGCGCTGCACGGCGATACGAGAGTCGGGGCGTTGTCGGGCACTCGTTTTGTGCTCAACGTGCTGCCCGAGGCGGCCGCCGGTGGAAACAAGGTGGTGAAGCCGAAAGCGACCCACAAGACGATCGTCCCTGAACAAGATCGCCCGACCACCGCAGCGACACACCAGAGCATGGCTCCCCCCGAGGATTGGGGCGACGAAGCGACGGTCCAACGCCCGAATCCGATACCCGAGCCTCCGCCGAGTCAGCGACCCGTCCTCATCGATCCAGAGCCCTTTCCGCCCGAGTTTCCGGAAGATGAGGAGCCGCCTCAGCGGACCTCGGTGCTCATCTGGGTCGGCGTGGCGGCGTTCGCTCTGTTCGTCTTCGCGATGGTTGTCGCTGTGGCGATCGGCGCGTGGTTCTACCTCTCGGCGCCATCAGCGCCCTCGGTGGAGGCCGTGCCGACCCCGGTGCCTGTCACGCCCGTGGTGCCCGCTCCCGTGGGGACCGCTCCGCTGGAGATCAGCGCGCCAGAGTCGGCCGTGCAGTGGATTCGTCTGGAGTCGGGCAGCACCCGGGTGGCCGAGGGCAAGGAGACCTTGAGCGCCAAGGTGGCGGCCGACGCCTACACCCTCTCCGTCAAGCTGGTCGGCAAGCCCGCTCAGCGTGGCCCCCTCTCGGTACCGGAGGCCGGCGCCAGCCTGATCTGCACCACCGCGAAAAACGGGAACCTCACCTGCGCAGGCATGAAGGCGCCCGTGCTGTTGAAACCTTGACGGGCGTTGTGGGTGCGAGCGCAGTTCCCCCTTGCCAAGCACAGTGGTTTGCCGGTACGTTCAAGCACGCTGCTGCGGCACCACGCCGTCTGGCCCCAAAGGAACCCACTTGCGCACCCTCGCCCGCACCCCGGCCCTCCTCGCTGCCCCCGCGCTCGTCCTGCTTCTGGCGTGCAATGAGAACAACGTCAAGGCCATCCACAAGACCGAGACCTTCCAGCAAGCCCCTTCGAACGAGGTCGACATCCTCTGGGTGCTCGACAATTCCGTCTCGATGGTGCAGGAGCAGACCGCCGTCGCGAACGGGGCGGCTGCGTTCATCGGCCACCTTGAGACGACCGGCATGGATTTCCATATCGGCGTCATCACGAGCGACCTCGACCCCAGCAACCTGAACGCTGCGGCGCTGGTCGGTCCGTACGTCACCGGCGCCACCCCCGGCTACCAAGCGGAATTTGCGGCGCAGGTGCAGGTCGGCACCGGCGGCGACGATCAGGAGAAGGGCATCGAGGCCGCCTACAAGGCCCTGATCCCGCCCCGCTCCACCACGACCAACGTGGGTTTTCTGCGCAGCGAGGCCAGCCTCGCGATCGTGGTGGTGAGCGACGAGAACGACTGTTCGGACGATGGCGCGCTCGGCTCAGGATCCAACGGCGAGAGCTGCTACACCGACTATGACAAGCTGACGCCCATCCCCGATCTGGTCTCCCAGTTGAAGGAGGTCAAAAAGGGCTCGGAGGGCACGTTCACCTTCTCCGGCATCATCGGCCCCGACGCCGTGGACGGCTGCGCGGACGCTGTGCCGGGCAAGCGGTACGCGACGATCATCGAGATGATCGGCGGCGTCCGGGCCAACATCTGCGATGCAGACTACAGCGGAATCATGGATTCCCTCGGCTTGATCGCCGCCGGCGTCCTCGACACCTTCACCCTCGGCTACCTTGCCGAGCCCGACAGCATCGAGGTGTGGGTAGGTGACATCGATGGGAACGATGTGGTGGCCAGCCAGACGCCTGGAGAGGTCGACGGATGGACCTACGTCGAGGCAGCAGATCAGTCCTACGCCCACATCGTCTTCCATGGCGCCGCGGTCCCCCCGCGCGGGGCGACCATCGCCGTGGACTATACGTTCGCGGGAAATCTGGAGACCTCGGTCGACACCGGGGGCTGAGCAGACCATGGAGCAGGAACCGCTGCACTCCGGCGCGCCGGGGGCTTCGATGTCGGTCGCCATTGAGCGAGCGCTCCTGCGGGCGCTCTCGCAGGAGTGGTCGCAGCTAAACCGTGACAGATTTCGCGGCGCGCTCCGGGCCCCGGTCTTCGGCCTCTCTGGGCCCGTAGGACGGCGGGGCACGAACCTCGGCACCTGGGCGGCAGTGGGCCGTACGTTACAAATAGACCGGGACTTCGCCCTGAAGGCGGAGTGGACGGCGGTCCGCGAAGTGCTGCTGCACGAGATGGCCCACCAGTTCGTCGATGAGACGTACTCGCTGCGCGACGAGACGCCGCATGGGCCCACCTTTCAGGCGGTCTGCGCCCGCTTCGGCATCGACGGCCGGGCGAGCAGCGTTCCCGGGACTGGCGCTGCGAACCCAGACTCGGGAGGCGCGACCCCGAAGATCGTCGAGCGCGTCCGTAAGCTCCTCGCGCTCGCGACCAGCGCCAACCAGCACGAGGCCGAGGCGGCGATGAACGCGGCGCAGGCGCTGCTCCTCCGGTACAATCTCGACGCGATGGGCACCTCGGGGACGCGCATCGAGTGCCGGACCCTCGGCGAGCCGGGCTTGCGACACTCGGAAGAGGAGAAGTTGCTCGCGAGCATCGTCACCAAACACTTTTTCGTCAAGGCCATCTGGATCCGCGTGTACCTGCAGGATCGCTCCGCGTGGGGCACCGTCCTGGAGGTGTGCGGCACGCATGAAAACGTGGAGATGTCAGCCTACGTGCACCACTTCCTGCAGGAGACCACGGTCCGGCTCTGGGAGCAGCACGGCGCGGGGCACACTCGAACTTCTCTCGCACGCTTCCGGGCAGGTGCGTACCTCGGCTTCTTCCAGAAGCTGGCCGAGCAGGCGACGAAGCACGCATCAACCGGGTTGGTGTGGGTGGGCGACGCGGCGGTGGATGAGGTGTTCGAGCAGCGGCATCCGCGTGTCCGCACAGTCCGGAGCGCGGGCTTTCGTCGCGACTCCGACTTCCATAGCGGAAAGACGGCCGGCCGACAGATCGTGCTCCATCGGCCGATCGCCGCCGGCAGCAGCTCTGGCGCCCCACTACAAATCGAGAAAAAAGGCGGTTGATCCCGATGCCGGTGTCCAGCCTTTGCTGCCCGACCTGCGCCGCGCCCATCCAGCAGTCCGGCGCGTGCCCCTACTGCGGGGCCAACCTTGTGATCACACCCTCGGCGTCATCCCGAAGCGTTGATCGGGCCGACGAATGGGTCGACGTGATCATGCCGGGGCTCGGCCTGGAGCACGTCGGCGTGCTGGTCGAGGTGCTGAGGAGGCCGCTCGATCGGATGGGTGAGGTGCCGTGGCGCCGGCCGCCAGCGGTCTTTGGAGTTCCGGCAGAGCTCGCTCGCCACCTCGCGGAGCGGCTGCTCGAGCTGGGCCTCTCGGCGGAGATCGTGCCTGCGCGCCGACCGGGTGGGCCCGGTGGGCCGGCCCGACGACGCGGGCCCGCCAGACGACGCTGAAGGCCAGGGTTCGAGCGGGGCAGGGTTCGAGCGGGGCAGCGCTCGGCTACTCAGGATCCTCGCGGAGCTGGTACTCCTTCATCTTGAGCTGCAAGCTCTTGCGGCTGATGTCGAGCCGGCGGGCGGCGCGCGTGACGTTTCCATGCTCGGCCTCCAGAGAGCGAAGGATCAACGCGCGTTCGAGCCGCGCAGTGTGGACCCTGACGTACTCCTTGAGCCCGATCTCGCCGGCGTTCTCCGACCCGCCGACCTCGATCAAGCCGGGCAGCACGTCGTCCGCGAAGCAGTCGCCATCGGACAACAGCACGCCGCGCTCGACGACGTTCTCCAGCTCCCGGATGTTCCCGGGCCAGTGCCATGCGCACAGCCGCGCCATGGCGGGCTCCGCCACGCTCGTGACGCGCTTGCCGAGCCTCTGGTTGAAGCGCGCCAGAAAGTGCTCGACGAGGAGCGGGATGTCCTCGCGGCGCTCGCGAAGGGCAGGGAGCCGAATCGGGATCACGTTCAGGCGGTAGTAGAGGTCCTCCCGGAATCGGCCCGAAGCGACGGCCGCCTGCAGGTCGATGTTGGTGGCGGCGATCACGCGGGTATCGACCGAGATCGGACGGGTGCCGCCGACCCGGTCGATCTTCCGCTCCTGAAGCGCCCGAAGGAGCTTCACCTGCATGTCCCGCCCGAGCTCGGCGACCTCATCAAGGAGCAGCGTGCCTCCATCTGCGAGCTCAAACCTTCCCGGCTTGGCGGTCACGGCGCCGGTGAACGCCCCCCGCTCGTGCCCGAACAGCTCACTCTCGAACAGGTTCTCGGGGATCGCCCCGCAGTTGACCGTGATGAACGGCTGGTCGCGCCGGCTCGAGTGATCGTGCAACGCTCGGGCGACCAGCTCCTTGCCGGTGCCGGACTCACCGACGATGAGCACCGTGGTCGGCGAGTCAGCGACCTTCTCCAGCAGCGAGTACACCCGCTGCATCGATGGCGTGACCCCGATCAGCTCGAACCGGCCCTTCGGTCCCGGATCTACCAGCGAGCGCCTTGTTGCCCGCTCAGTACGAAGGGCCTTTTCGACCGCGTTGCGCAGCTCGGTCAGGTCGAAGGGCTTGGTGATGAAATCCGCCGCGCCGAGCTTCAAGGCCTCGACGGCGGCGTCCACCGTGCCGTGCGCGGTAATGAGGATCACCGGCAGGCCGGGCTGCTCCGACCGCACCCAGGCGAGCAGTTCGAGCCCGCCGATTCCCGGCATCTTCAGGTCGGAGATCACCAGCTCGTACGGCTTGATCGAGATCGCCGCTGTCGCTTCGCCCCCATCCGCGGCGGTGTCCACCTCGAACCCGTCACGCGACAGGTGGGCCTGCAGCACCCGTCGGATGGAGGGTTCGTCGTCTACCACGAGGATACGGGGCCGCATGCCGGCCGGATAACCCGCTGGCTCGTTAGGAACGGTGTACAAAACCGTCCGCTCGGGTGTTCTGGGGGCATCCGAAACGTTCAAGGCAGGACGAGCCTGCCGGACGCAGTTAATCAAAGTTTTCCGCACACCACCCGCTCGACCGGAGTCTCCTTGGTGAATTCTTTCCCATCCGCCCTGCGCCGAGCCGTGGGCCTGCTCGCCGGGCTCGCTCTCGCCAGCGTTGGCCCGGCGCACGCTGCCAAGGCCGCTCCGGACTTCTCGCTCCGGGATCTCAACAACACGCCTCAAACCCTGTCCCAGTACAAGGGCAAGGTCGTGCTGGTGAACTTCTGGGCCACCTGGTGTGGGCCCTGCAAGATCGAGATGCCCCACCTCCAGGCGATGTATCAGGAGCTCGGGGCCCGCGGCCTCGTGGTGCTGGGCATCTCCGCCGACGACGCCCGGTCTGCCTCTGCTGTAAAGCCCGTCTCGATGAGCCTCGGCCTGAAGTACCCGGTGCTCGTGGACAAGGACAGCGCGGTCGTCAGCCAGTACAACCCGTCAAAGACGCTGCCCTACAACGTGCTCGTCGACCGGGCTGGCGACATTTCGAGCGTGTACTCCGGGTACAACACCGGGGATGAAGTGAAGGTCAAGGACGCCGTCCTCGCCCTGCTCGGCCAACCCTGACCGTGCCGTGGGTGTTGCTGATCCTGCTCCGTCCCGCATGGGCCGACGACGATCCCAACGATCCTTTGGGCGGAGTGGCCACGGATTCAACCGTGACTCCGGACGCCCGCGGTCCCTCGCTCGCAGGGGGCAGCTTGACCGGGTCGGAGGACCTGCGCATCCGGTACACCCACGTGCCCGACAAGCTGGTGGACTTCGAGGATCGTGACATCCTCGACTACATGGAGGTGGTGAACCGCCTTCACCTGACGGGGGGAAACGCGCGGTTCACGCTGTCGCTGAGCGGGGACGCGGTGGCGTTGTTCGGCAACCGGTACATCCTCGATGGAGAGCTGCACCACGAGCGGGCGCTGTACACCGACCTCAAGTCGCCGTTCGCCGACGCGCTGTTTCAGATGGAGAAGATCACCGCGGTAGGCAGGGTGAAAGCGGGCACGCTGACGCTGGGCGACTCCTACGCCTCCTTTGGGCGAGGAATCGCGGTCAACCTAAATAAAAACACGGACATCGACATCGACACCTCGGTCCGGGGGGCCAGCGGGCTCCTCCATGTCGGCCGGGTGGACGCCAGCGTCTTCAGCGGGGTCACGAACCCCCAGCAGATCGCGCTGGAGAACCCCAACTCGGGCCTGCACCGCGGCCGGGAGCACGCCATCACCGGGGCCCGCTTCGACGTCTACGGGCTGGGTCCGGTCAACCTCGGTGCCCACGGGGTGATGTACCAGTTCGCGCGCGACGCCGACGCTACCGGCAACTCGCTCGCTGCTTACGGTCAGCCTGTGGACGCCGTCGTAGGCGGGGTCACGCTCGAGGCGCTCGGCATCGGCGGCGTCGACTTTTACGTCGAGGGCGACTGGTTCGGCTACGCGGCTGCCGACCTTTCGGCTCCTTGGGGTGGCGAGGTGTACGCGTCCGCCTCGGCCTATCCGGGCGTAGCCACCGTACTGGTCGAGGCCAAGGTCCAGAAGAACACCGAAGTGCTCAACACCTTCGCCTCGCCCGACAATTATGAGATCGCCGCCGGCCCGACGCTCGAGTACGAGCGGGTCATCACCGAGGACAGCTCCGCCGCCGTGAATTCAAACGACCTCGCTGGTGGGAGGGTGCGGGTGGACCTTCGGCTGGGCGAGGGGGTGGACACGCTGACACCGTACATCTCCCAAGCCGTGTTTCACGACGGCGAGACCGGTGGCCTGCACTTCAACGTGACCCCTGAGAACATCACCCACACCGTTGTAGGGGTCACCTGGGCGAAGGGCGAGAGCCACCTCATCTTGAACGGCGGCTTCCGTCTCGACCAGCGGGAGGCCGATGAGGCCGGCGGCGACTACGGCGGGGACCGACTGGTCCATGCCGACGCGAGCCTCACCCTGCCCATCGCTGGCCCGGTGTCGATCGAGATCGCACCGGCGATGCAGGCCTTCCACTGGGGCACTAACCCGCAGCAGCAGTCAGACTACCTGGACTTCTCCGGCACGCTCGCGGTGAAGATCGGGGAGCGCCTCACTGTGCTGTTCTACAACGACTATTCGTCCAATCCGCTCGTGAAATCGAAGGGCAACCTTGAACCGCTCGGGCTCGGCGAGGACGAGTACGGCGCGTTGGAGTTGCAGTATGAGCCCACCACCGCGGTGACGCTGAAGGCATTCTACGGAGCCTACCGGGCGGGCATTCGTTGCGCTGGCGGCCAGTGCCGGCAATTGCCAGGGTTCAACGGTGCGCGAGGCAGCGTGAGCGCGGCTTTTTGAGCCCGTTGACCAAAAACAAGCTAATGTCCCGATTCGGAGTCTGACCCCTTGCTCACAACCCTCCTAATGCTCGCCGGCTGCACCGTGATCAAGGGCCTGCTCGTCGGCAATTCGAAGCAGACCGTCGCGGACGCGGATGCGTTGTTGAAAGCTGGCGATCTGGTCGCGGCGACCGCCAAATACGACGAAGCACTCGCAAAGGCGCCCGCCGACGTCGATCTAGCGATCGGAGCGTCCTACGGCCACATGCTCATGGGCGAGGGCACGAAGGCCGACGGGATCCTCGCAGCCAGCGAACCCGCCGCGCAGACGCGCCTTGGAGAGATCAAGCTGCGACGAGCGCTCCTCGCGATGAGGGAGGGTGACCTCGACAAGGTGAAGGAGTACGCGCTGGCCTCGGGCATGCCGGCCGGGAAGCTCCTCGCAGCAGAAGCGGATCTGGCCGACGGCGACCGAGACGCGGCGAAGGCCCTTCTGGAGGAGGTGAAGGACACCCCCGGCGATCTGGGCGCCACTGCGACGGCCTACCTGCAGCTGATGGCCGACCCGAACGCGCTCGTCGGTGGGCTCTCGGAAGCGCAGGCCCTCTGGGCGCTGGGCCAACGAAAAATCGCGGTGCGCTCGGTCGAGGATCTGGTCCGCGCCTACGCAGATACCCGCGACGACGGCTCAGAGCAGCTCCTGCTCTGGGCGGGCCGGGCGGCGGCGGTTGGGGAGACGGAGATCTCCACCAACCTGCTCGATGCGATCAGCGTATCGCCCGCTGGGCAAGCCTGGCGGGTTCAGGCTACGCGAGCCATCAACGCGTGCGCATCGGGCGACGGTGCGACGTGCACCAAGATCCTCGACACGATCAAGCCGATCGCCCCCGCGGATGGTTACCTCGACGCCCGTGCGACCGCAGCCATGCTGCTCGCGCCAAAGGACGGCGCCACAGCGAAGGCGCTCCTTGACGGCTACTCAGGCGATGCTGTCGCGCGTGCGCTGGCGGAATCTGGAGATTCTGCGGGTGCGATGAATGTTGCGGCCGACCCGGTGTTTAAGAAGCAGCTCGGAGGTTGAGCTTGTCCGTCCCGTCACCCACCCTGATTCCGACCGCCTGTACACTCGCCCGCTCGCTCGTGGCTTCGGCCCGCTGCGGCGCTGTGGTCCTTGGACTCCTGCTTCCAGTAGTCGCCCTGGCGAAGGGCGAGGACGAAGGCGTTCCAGTCCGTGTCGTCGTTCACGACGATCAGGACGCGCCGATCGCCACCGCGGTAGTACGCCAACCTCAAGAGGCTGACCGCCACCGGGTGAACGCCGTCGACGGGTCTTGGGAAGCCAGCGTGCTTTACCTCCCCGATGGCAGCGAGCTTCGGTTCACGGCGGGCATGACCCTGAACCTTGAGGTCTCCGCCCCCGGATATACCACTCAGGTACTGACGTACCAGGTGCGTAAGCGGCGCAACCTGATCGACGTCGTCCTTCCGAAGATCGAGAACGACGAGTCGCAGATCGAAGAACCCACCATCAGCTTTGGCCGCGATGAGCCGAGAGAGTAGGAACGACCCATGACGCGCACTGTTTATAGATTTTTGGTCCTCGGGTTGGGCCTCTCAGCCCTCACCCTTCCGGCAATGGCGGGCGGTTGGCAGACCTTTTCGGCGGCGTTTCCCAGCACGGCCTGTCAGGACGGTTGGGCGAGCTGCATCACCGCCGGCGGCACGGTCGGTCCGGGGATGCTCCACGATCTCTCCGGCCGCCCAATCCCATCGGATGGTCGACTCGGCTGGTTCGACCTTAAGCCCACCGCGTCTTTCTCTCCGTTCGTTGGTCTCTCCGCCTACAGCGGTCAGCCGGGCGGCACGGTGCCGCCTCCCGCGCCGGCACCCAGCCCCGTCGCGGTAGCCTCAAACGACACTCCCAGCGCTCAAGGCCGGGAGCCAGCCGGTCAGGACATGTCGATACGCACGGGCCCTTCAGGAGGGCAGGGGACCAGTGAGCCGATGGGCGGGATGTCTGGCCGTCCCGCCGCACAGTCCGGCGCCGGGAGCCCCACCACCACGCCTGCCATGGCGGTAAATACCCAGCCGACCTCAGGGCCCACCGGGGCCCAGACGGTGTCGAATACGAGTCAGCCGACCTCAGCACCTCCGGTCGCGGCGACCCCCATCACGACCGTGACGCCCGTCTCTCCGCCGCTTCCCACTCCGGTGGCCCAGTTGACCACCGTTCAGACAACCGGGGACTGCACCGATCTGGTGTCTCTCGAGCCGGCCGCCATGATGGGCTCCCTCACGACGGCGCAGTCGAAGTGTCTCGAAGGGCGGCTCGCTACAGAGGCCCAGCAGACCACTCGTGCGAAGATCTCGTTGGTCATGATCAACAATGCAGACGGCAAAGGCGACAAGTCCGAGTGGGAGCGACTGGTAAAACGCCACCTGGAGGACGTGGACCGCTCGGACCCAGACCTCTGCTACAAGTACTCGCTTCAGCTCTCCAAGGGTGGTGCGGGCCGCGCGACCGGGGTGATCCGCTGGGCCGACTACTCGCTGGAGAACAAGGCGAAGTGGTCCGGAAACACCTACAAATCCCGTGTCTTCGCCCTCGGTCGGCTCAAGACCGAGGCGGCCAACAAGCTCTGGCAAGACGCCGAGGCGACCTACACCACCGAGCACACCGACGAGAACGAGGCGAAGAGCAGCCGGTACCGGGGAATGACCAAGGACTACGCTCGGGAGTGGCTGGACTACGCCAAGGCGAGCGCCCAGGATACGAAGGCGGCGATGCAGTACTGTGTTTCATCGGCCGGCACCACCTCGTTTTGTGAGGGGTAGGTGCTGCTGATTGCGATCTTTGCATGCATCGGGGAGCCTGCACCGACGGCGCCGCCGCCCATGCAGGCCGTTTGGAGCGCTGTTCCTGCCGCGCTGCTCGCCTCTACGTGGCAGGTGCGGCTGGCTCCGGATCAGGCCCGCCTTGACTTCGAAGGTCGGGACAGCTGGTCCGCCTACTTCAAGGGCGACCGGGTGGGAGCGCTCGCCGCGATGGCGACGGATGGCGACTCGCCCGGCCTGCAGCGCATGCACGGCGAGCTCGCGGCGATGTACGAAGAAGCAGCCCTGCTGGCGGCGCAGAGCGTGAAACAGGCCTACGGTGTGGACGGTCAGCCGACCGACCCGCTCGAGATGGCTTACCTCCTCGGTCAAGCCGGGGTCATCCTCGCGGACCCCTCGCTGATCCAGCGGTTCGGGGAATGTGGAGCGTCGACGGTCCCCGGGCTGGCCGCCCGCGATGCCGCATGGGCGAAGTGGCGGGACGACGCCGCGGCAGGGACCGCCAGTAAATGGCCCAATAACGATGTCCCTGGACGCCCGGGGGACGTAGTCGTCGGACAAGTGCCCGGGCTCGGCCCCGTGCCGAGCTACGTGTTTCCGGAGCGCACGCCTGAGAAGCTCGCCGTTCAGGCGGCAGATCTGATGTCCGTGTGGGAGTTGTCGATTTGGCATGCACGGGCCGTGGTGCAGGCGAGCGGCGCCGATGTTCCGACGGGTCCGTTGGCGCTGATCAACGCACATCGGATCCCCGGCCTTGGCCTAGCCGACTGGCGCGACGCCGTGGGGCTCGCAGCCGTCCCGACTGTGGCGCCTCATGGACCCCCTTCCGTGCCGGATGCCATGTTGTTCCTTGGCCCCTACACCACGGGGGGAGATCTTGCGTTGGCGGCCGCGCTCCAGGAGCCAGGCTCGGCGGGGGAAGCGGTAGCCGCTCACCTCTCGGACAGCCCCTACGCGGCGATCATCCAGTCTTGCACGACCGCGACCGCGGTGATCGCCGCGCCTACCTTGCCCACCGAGCAGGGAGCTCGACCGGGTTCGGTGCCGTCCGGCATCTCCATCAACTGCATTCTGGACCAGTCCGCCGCTTTTGGCACCGCGATTCAGGACGGGATGGCCACCGCGGCCGGCGCTCCGCAAGGGTTTCACCGGTTCTTCGCCGACCAAGCCCGCGCCGGCCTGCTTCGAGTTTCCGCCGACGCCGCGTTCGCCGTCGGCGACACCGATACTGGCGGCCGGCTGCGGCTGAACGCGATCGACAGGGCCGTGGGCAAGGCCTACGACCCCGTATTTGCCCTGCAGGTCGCCGCGTGGGATGCTGGAAACCGCAACTCAGTCCGCGCCACGGAGCTCGTCCATCCGCTCGTAGAGCAAGTCCCGGGGCTGGACATCGCCCGGGTTCCCCTCGACGCGCTTCACGTCCGGCTTAGTCGGAACGCGGCTCCTGCCGTGCCGATGCATTGACGCATTGTTGCACCCCATCCAATCCTTCCCGCCGGTGCGCCCGTTACACCCACCGACAGCACCCACCAAAAGAGGCGGCTTGATGTCCAACTCCTCCGCGAACGGCTCGAACGGCTCCCCTAAAGCTCGTTCCCCGATCACCGATCTCTCGGCCCCGGTCCGGCTCACGCTCCTTGGCGTCGGCCTTGCCTCTGCGGTCGCCACCACGGGCGCGACCCTGAACTTCTACGAGGAGTCGCTTCCCGGCACCCTCAACCCGCTGTACGCGCAGTCCATGGTGGACTTTCGTAGTCAGGAGCTGGTGTTCGACCGGATCTACTTCCACAGCGCCATCGACAACCAGCTGATCTCCAGACTGGTAGAGAAGGGCGAAGTCGCGGATGGTGGGAAGTCCTTTCGGCTCTCGCTGAAGACCGGCCTAAAGTGGCACGACGGCAAGCCGGTCGGCGCCAGAGACGTCTGCTTCACGGTGGCGGCGATGCTCGACCCTGGCACGACCAGCCCGATCGCCGAAGGGTATCGGACCGTCCTCGCCGGCTGCGACGTCGAGAGCCAGTTGGTGGCGCTGGTGCGGTTCACCAAGGTGTTCCACAACCCGAAGGAGCGGTTGGGCTTCGCTCTGCTTCCGAGCGAGGCGCTCGGGGGAAAGACGGCGATCTCCCCCGATCTGGACTTCTCGGTGCACCCCGTCGGGTCAGGTCCGTACAAGGGCAGCCGCGGCAAGCGCGGGGTGCAGTTCGAGGCCTACGCGAACGGGCACCACGCGGCCACGATTTCCAACGCTGGCCTCTCCGAGGGCGGCGACCCGATCGTACAGGTCACCACGCTCCGCAACAATGGAGTGCAGGGAATCATCGCGGTGCCGCCGCCCCTCCGCGCCGACGTGAGCGCTTCAGACGATCTTTCTGTCAAGAGCTACGATCTGCGCTCCTGGTGGTTCATTGCGGTCAACACGAAGAAGGGCGCCCTCTCCGACAAGCGGGTTCGTAAGGCTCTGAACCTGATCCTCGACCGAACCGATCTCCGCCAGCTGTCCATCGGCGTGAAGCCGGGTGAGCAGAACAGCCCCTGTGAGTTCATCTCGGGCCCGTTCGTCCAGTCCTCGCCGTTCTACAATCGCGCCATCCCGACCCACGAGAAGAGCGACAAGGCAACGGCCGCCAAGCTGCTCACGGACGCTGGACTTACCAGTGTCGGCGGCCGCTGGCAGTACAAGGGGGTTCCGATCACGTTGAACGTCGGCATGCTCGCATCGCTGGACAACGAGGCCCCCGACCTGCTCCAACAAGTCTCGAACCAGATCGGCGCCGGAGGCTTTGACCGTCAGGAGCAGCGGGTCAGCGCGGATGACTGGAACCGTAGGGTGCTGACCGGCAAGGCGAGCGAGTTCGACCTGCTGATCGGCAAGTGGAGCTTCGGCGTGGTGGACGAGGTCAACCCGATCTTCGAGACCCGCGTCGGCACGAAGGGCGCGTTGAACATCTTCAACTACTCGAGCACCGAAGTCGACAACTCGATCAGCGAATACAACGCGGCCCGCACCGACACCGCCGCGAACGACGCCTACCACGCCCTTCACAGCGTGCTCGCCGAAGAGCTGCCCTACCTGTTCCTGTGGAAGTTGGACACCAAGTCCGCCTGGAGGACTGAGGTGCGTGGCAACCTCGTCGCTCCCTACTTCTACTGGACAGAAGTGGACTCTTGGAATTACGGAACGTAGTGCCCGCGCCGACTCGTACGCTGCGGTGTCAGCCGTGAAATTGTGGTGGACCCGTCCAGTGGTGCGCCTGTTCGCGGCGCTTGCCCTGCCCGTGGCGGTCCCCGGGATCATCGCCTCGCTGATTTGGGCGCTGCCCGGGGACCCAGCCGAGATCATCTGCCCGCCTGAGCTGTGCTCCGGAACGGCCGAGTTGGCGGCGCGATGGAACCTCGACGGGGGCCCATGGCAGTTCTACTTCGGCTGGATCACCTCAGCGCTGCAGGGCCAGTTCGGAAATTCTTGGCGAGTGCTTCAGGGGGAGCCGGTCCGCAACCTACTGAATGAAGCCGTGCCCACGACAGCCGTGCTCTTGCTCGCGGGAATGGTGCCGGTGCTCATGGCTGCGGTGGCGGGAGCCTCGGGGCGCGTTCCCAAGGTGGTAGCGCCCGCGTTCGGCGTGTTCGGGCTCGTGCCGGCGGTCGTCCTCGCGTTGCTTGGCGCGGCCGCTGTGGAGCTTAAGCTCGGCGCGGACAGCTTCGACGCAGAGGGTACCCGGATGCGAATTGTCGCCGGAGCGCTGGTGCTCGGGCTGGCGGACGGCGCTTTCTCCGACACGATGGCGGGGGTGGCCGCGCTGTTCTCCAGCGAGCGAAAGCAGCGCTACGTGCAGATCGCTATGCTTCGCGGCGAGGGTGCGTTCACCAACATGCTCCCCAATCTGACACCGGCGCTGGTCGGGCAGATGAGGGCGCGAACCCTGCAACTGGTCTCGGGCACGGTCGTGGTCGAGGTCGTGCTTCGCGTCAACGGCATCGGGGACCTGCTCTGGAACGGCACGCTGCTGCAGGACTTCGGCGTCGTGATCGCTGCCGCGACCGCATACGCGGTATTTTCAGCGATCCTCCTTGGAATGCAAGCGGCGGCAGAGGTGGCAGTGGCGCTCTGGGTGCGCCGCGCCCCGACAGCGGCTCCGCACGAACGCTCAGCGGTGGTGGCCCACACCGGCGGGGCACTATGAGCCGCTGGTTACCTGCGTTACTGGCGCTGGCGATCTTCGGTGCGCTCGCTTCGATGGGCTGGCTCGCGCCTCAGCACCTCTCCGAGCCGGTATTGGAGCGGGGACTGAAGTCCTGGGACGCGTTCCCCCCGTTTGGGACGGACAGCCGCGGGCGCCCGTTGTTGGAGTATGCGGCGCAGGGTGCGCGCGTGGTGGTCGTGCCGGCCGCACTCGCCGGCTGTCTGGTGGCGGCGATGAGCGTCGCTGGCGGACTCCTGCGCTGCGTAGGCGACAGCCGGGTGGACGCCGCTGTGGCGGCGTTCGGCGAGGTAGTCGGTGCCTTGCCGAGGATGGTCGTCATTCTGGTGGCCGCGATCTTGATCCCGTCCACCGACCGGAGCTTGGTGCCGCTCGCGCTCGCGTGGGCCGTGCTCTGCAGTCCGGGGGCGATGGACGAGGCCGCAGCAGTGGCCGAGCGGCTGGGCGGGGCCCGGTTCGTGGAGGCATTGAGGGCGCACGGCTTCTCGTGGAACCGGATTTTTCTGTACCACATCGTGGCGCTGAACTTGCGGCCGGTGATCGTTCGGCAGGCGTGCGAGACGATGACTCAGGTCACGTTCCTTGAGCTCGCGTTGTCCTACCTGTCATTGCAGCAGAACCAGTCGAGCTTCACCCACCCCGACGACCTCCGGTCTTGGGCGGACATGCTGAAGCTCGGCTACCCAGCCTTGGTGATCCCTGGAGTGGGCACCGGCCACGCCCTCGCCGCGGGGCTGTTCCTCGTCGGCTCCGTGGTCCTCTTCGCTCGGCTTGGCAGCTTCAGCGCGAGGGCGCGGTGAGCCTGCTCCTCGAGGTCTCCGGACTGCAGATCGGTGGGCCCGCCCGAAAGCTCGTCGACGGGGTGTCGGTATCGGTGCACGCTGGCAAGGTCACGGCGCTGTGCGGCCCGTCGGGCGCCGGGAAGTCGGTGACCGCGCGGGCCTGCATGGGCCTCGTGGACGTCGCGCCCGGGTTGCTCGGCGGCACCCTGCGGTACCCCGGCAAGTCCGATCGCGACTGGTATAAGGGGTACGCAAACACCGGCCCGTCGGGGATGAGCAGGCTGGCAAACGACACCGCGTTCATGCGCGGCGGGTACCTCTCTTACTCCCCGCAGGCGGCCTCCAGCGCCCTGAACCCGGGCCGCACGGTCGGGCGGCAGATGCAACTCGCGATGCGCAGGCGCACCGAGCCGGTGAGCTCCGAAAGGGAGTTTGCCGTGGTGATCGAGCTGCTCGACGAGGTTGGACTGGCCCCGCATGTGACCGGCGCCCTGCCCAGCGAGCTCTCCGGGGGGATGTGTCAGCGGGCGGCCTTGGCGATCGCCATGGCGTCAGATCCCCAAGTGCTCCTGGCCGACGAGCCTGAGACCGGGCTGGACCCTGTGTTTCGTCGACAGGTCGTCGAGCTGCTCCTCACCGTCGGAAAGGCCCATGGCTGCGGCATCCTACTCATCTCGCACCACGAAGACACGGTCACCCGGATCGCGGACTACGTAGTCCGATTAATGCCCGCCTCCGGGACCGACGGGAGGGCAGCTTGACCGCTCTCGTCTCGATACGCGGGTTGTGCAAGACCTTTCGCATCCCCGGGGCCTACCCCTGGAGTCCGTCCCGCGAGGTGGACGCCGTGCGGGACATCCACATCGAGGTGCAGGATGGCGAGGTGGTCGCGTTGGTGGGGCAGTCGGGCTCGGGGAAGACCACGGTCTCCCGGCTGGTGCTCGGCCTAGAGAGGCCGACCTCCGGCGAGATCTGGATCGAAGGCAAACGCTGGGACGATCTCGGCGAGCGGGAACGACAGGCTCACCGCATCAGCTACCAGTACATCCCACAGGACGCTCTGGCGGCGCTCGACCCCCAGCAAACCGTCCTGGAGCATGTGAAAGAGACGCTCATGGTCCTCGCCCGCGTCCCAAAGGAGGACGCGGACGCCAGAGGTTCCGCGATGCTGGCCCGGCTTGGGCTGTCGCATCGCCACCACGCGCTCCCCCGGGAGCTCTCGGGCGGGGAACAACGCCGGGTCACGTTGGCACGCGTGCTGGCACTAGAGCCTCGGCTGGTGGTCGCGGATGAGCCTACCTCGGGGCTTGATCCCGAGCGCCGGGCTTCTGTGCTGGAGGACTTGATTGGCAACCTTCCAGACCGCGCCGGGTGTATTCTGGTCACTCATGACCTCGACGCCGCCTTCCCATACTGCCACCGCGTCGTGGTCATGCTGGAGGGACGGGTGATCGAGACGTTCGACCCTCGCAAGGATAAGCCGCTCCACCCGTACACGCGCTCTCTGCTGGATCCCTGGCAGGATCACTCCGCCGATCACTCGCGCCGCTCCTTGTCCTCTCCCGGCTCGCCCCCCCCCAGTTCGCCCCCTGCGAACACCGCCCCCGGTGCCACATGAGTCCACGCCCCGCCCCGACGCCGCGCTTTTTCTTCCACACCCGACTGCAGGCGCGGCTGCTGCTACGCCTGACCGCTAGCGCCGCTGCCATCGGGGTCGCGGCTTCGGTGTTCGCTCCGTCGGCCTTGGCAGGTGGGGTCGAGAAGGCGGAGCACGTGAGGGTGTCGGAGGAGATGCGCAAATTGGCCCAGCGCAACGCGTGGAGCGCCGTCGAGGCCCAATTCCAGAAGCTCATCGCCCTGCAGACGGCCGGAGAGATCCTGACGGTAGCGGAGCTTGGCCTCGGCATCCAGGCCGCCCAGAACCTCGGGGACATCACCGCGGCGAGGTCCCGCCTGTCGCAGGCGATCAAGATCGAGGTAAATCCCGACTTTCAGGCCCAACTCGCCGCCATCGACGCGAATTACGGGCACGTGACCGTCGCCTATGACGCCCGCTACGGGGCGGACCGCACCATCATCCCGGCCGCGCCGCCGTTCGCTCCCGACCAGCGCGCATCGATCTCGATCGCGAACACAGCGGTGCTGTCCGAACAGGACTTCGACGGATTGCTCCCGGCAGGGGATTACACCGTCGGATCGACCGTATTCGTGGTGGCCGCTGGGAAGGACACCGGCAGCGTCGCGATCACTCCGGCGGAGGGGGAGGGGAGAGCGTTCCAGTTCGGTTGGATGGGGCCGCGGGCGAGCGTGGGGGTATCGGCGCTGGTCGCTGGCGAGCTGAACACCCATGGCACGGCGGCGGACGCAGGCCTGCAGGCCACGCACTTCGGCGGCGTCGGCGCCCGGATCGGGGTGGGAGTGGACGTGGGCCTCACAGACAACCTGGGCGTGCTCGCCGAGGTTGGCTACCACGACCTGTTCGGATCCGAGCGCATCGACGGCGAGGCTGTGACCAACCCCGATGGGAGCACGGTGCAGGGAAACTCGATCCACCTGGGATACGGTTGGCTCGCGGGCAGCCTTCGGGTTGGGAAGTTCTGGGCCGCTGCCGGTCCGATCTGGGGTGTAGGCGGCGGATCGATCACCGGCGCAGACGGGTTCTGCGTCTCCAACCCTACTGACGCCGCCTGCGTAGCCTCCGCAGGCCTCGGGGAAGAAAACGCCCGCTTCCAGCGTTTGAGTGGCAAGATCATGGCCGGCGGGGCCGCCGCCAGCGTGTCCTACGCGCTCTTTGACGTCGGGCCATTCAGCGGGGCCGTCTCCTTGACCGGCGGCGCCCAGACCGACTCCTACCGGCTCTACCCCTGGGGTGAAGCCGGGCTGACCTTCGCTCCGATCACCAAGACCGATTGAACTTTCCCGTTCGCCGCTGGGCGAACATGGCTGGAGGCAAGATGTTCCTCGCAACGTTGCTGGCCGCGCTCTCGCTGGCATCTTCCGCCCACGCGGTGGAAATCACCTGGGTAGGCGGCGGGCACGCTTCAAACCCTCAGTGGTCGCCTGACGGCACATGGCTGGCGTTTGAAGTCAATAACAACTCCGACAAGGTCGACCTGTACGTCGTGCGCGTCCAGAACGGCAACCCAAGCGCGGCCACGAAGGTGGTGATTCCCGGAAGCTCGTCCAGCTTCTCCGCCACCGGGAGCTACGCGGCCAACCCCAACTGGCATCCCAAGGGGTCAGTCATGTTCGAGGCTGCGAACTCGGGCGGGCTGACGCGGATCTACTTCTTGTCGCCGGGGGGCAGCTCGCCAGCGGAGTACATCAACATCACGCAGGCGCCCGGAAATCTGGCCTGGCCGACCGTCTCGCCAGACGGCGTCAACCTTGCGTACACGTCCAGCGCGACCGGCGCCGGTGACATCTACTTGTTCTCCTCCGCCACCAGCAAGGCGGCGCTGACGACGGCTTCGGGCCTGCCAGAGAACTCCCCCAGATTCTCCCCAGACGGGAAGACGCTGGTCTTCTCGCGGAAGAGTCAGTTGACCGAGGATCTCTTCACCTGGACCACCGGCGCCACCGTGCAGAGCCCCTTGAAGGGAGGCTCGGGCGACCAAACTCGCCCCCGCTACTCTGGTGCTCATGTCGTCTACTTCAGCAACGAACGGGGGGATGATCACTGGGACATCGGCGTCGTGCCTGCGGTCGCCGGCTCCAGCGCCACCGTCGTCGCCAAGGACATCCGGCTCCCGCTTCGGAGCCAGCCGCAGGTGACCCCGGACGGCACCGCCGCCATCTGGACGTCGATGGCGCCAAACACGGACTCGATTGTCTACGTCAGCAAGTTCGACGGGAGCGCCACGAAGCAGATCAACACGGGCTACACCGCCGTCGGCGACGCCTCGATCAGCACCTCAGGCGGGCGGATTTTCCTCTCGTTCACCGCGCTCCCGACCACCGGCTCCGACTGGCGGCAACTGCATGTGGTGGACATCACCGGGCAGATCTGAGCCGCCGCGCGCTGCGCTCGCCGCTCATTGACAGGAATAGAGCTCGGCGGGCGCGTCAATGATCACGTCCAACTCTCCCGTCGAGCCCTCGGGAAACGTGAGGGTGCCCGTCAGGCGGCCTCCACAGTAGGCGCCATCGAAGGCTACCTCGATGGTCTCGATGTCTCCGGTGTCCTGAACGGGCAGCCCGTACCCGGACTGCCAGATGAGGATCCAGTCGGCGACCCCGGCGCTCAGCGCGGCCGAATCGAGGGTCGCCAGCGAGCAATCGCCGCGCAGCTCCGCCGAACCGTGCCCGGTGACGGTGAGCTGGTAGTGCGCGCCGCCATACACCCCTTCGGGCAGGGCACTGGCCGAAGGAACGCAGTCACCGGAGTCAGTCCCTCCGCCAGAATCTCCCGAGTCATCCGCCGACTCGAAGCAGGCGGGTGCCGCGAGCGTGAGCGCCAGAAGAGTAACAAAACCTCGAAAACGGCGGCATTGGGTCATGCGCAGGCTCCTTCGGTCACAGGGTACTCCTGAACCGGCTCCCCCGCTGGTTAAGCCAACCGCTTGGCCGGCTCGGCCCGCGACGGCTACGCTCGTACGCTGTGACTCGCTCTGTCCCTACGCCCTCGCCCGGCCCCCTCCGCTCGCCCCTGCCGTTGCTGCAGGCGCTGGTCGCCGCCCGCTCCCCGTCGCGTGAGGAAGGGCCATGCGTCGATGTACTTGAGGCCTGGCTCGCAGCACATGCGACCCCCCCGGTGCGCACCGACCGAAACCTCGTCGCGATCAAGGACTCCGGCGTTCCTGGCCCCACGCTGCTGCTGTGCTCGCACGTGGACACGGTGCCCGCGACCGCTTCGTGGACGCGAGACCCGTGGCACCCCACTCGCGAGGGCGACAGGCTCTACGGTTTGGGCGCGAACGACGCGAAGGCCAGCGTGGCCGCCATGGCGGTGGCGTTCGCGGCGGCGACCCCTGCGCGGGGCCGGCTGGTGTACGCCCCGGTCTGCGAAGAGGAGGTCGGGCGCGGCGGCCTGGAAGCGCTCCTCCCCAGCCTGCAGCTACCCGATAACGGCCAGACCTTCGCGATCATCGGGGAGCCCACCGGGCTGGACATCGCGACCGCCCAGAACGGCCTCTTGATCCTCGACTGTACCGCCCACGGATCCGCGGGGCACGCCGCTCGGCCCCAGCTCGCGCAAAACGCCATCTACGCGGCGGCCCGAGATGTCCTCGCGCTGGAGTGCCTCGCTGCGGGCCTTGACCGGGTGCACCCGCTGGCCGGCCGAACCACGCTGGCGGTGACCGTCATGTCCGCGGGTGAGCGGCACAACGTGATCCCAGGTGAGGCGAAGTATACGGTCGACCTGCGAACCACGCCCTCGTACACCAGCGACGAGCTGGTCGGGGCGGTGCGCGGCACGGTCAGGGCCACAGTGAACGTTCGGTCCGACCGGTTCAAGGCGGTACAGACGCCCGACGGCGCAGCCATCCTGGCGGCCGCCGAGCGCGCGCTGACGGCGCGGGGCAGGGGATTCCGGCGCTTCCACTCCCCGACGCTCTCGGACTGGGCGCACCTTGGTCACCTCGCGACGATCAAGTGGGGGCCTGGGTTGTCGGAGGTCTCCCACACCCCCGACGAGTGGGTGGATGTGAGGATGGTTGACGAGGCTGCGGTGCTGTACGGCATGGTCGTTGCTGATCTGCTGGGGGAAGCGTGAAGCGCCTTTGGGAGAAGGCTGGCGCGCACGAGGGGGCGAGTCCGGATGCGGCTGCGTTGGCGGCGTTCACGGTCGGGGACGACCCAGAGACCGATCTCGCCTGGGCCAAAGAGGACATCCGCGGATCCGTCGCTTGGGTGTCCGCGCAGCTTCGGGCCGGAATGCTCGTTGAAACGGAGGCTCAGGTGCTGCATGAAGGGTTGCGGAGGATCGCCGAGGACATCGATGGTGGGCGCTTTGTCATCCCGCCGGAGCTCGAAGACGTCCACAGCGCTGTCGAGGTCCTGCTGACCGAGCGCATCGGCGCGGTCGCTGGCAAGCTGCACACCGGGCGGTCTCGGAACGATCAGGTCCTCACCGACCTAAGGCTGTGGATGAAGGGGCGGGTGCTTGAGGGGCGCGCCGCGCACCTTGAGCTCGTCTCAGCGTTGCTCGACTTCGCGTCCGCCCATCCCGAGCCGCTCACCGGCTACACGCACCTTCAACGCGCCATGCCCTCCAGCTTTGCCCTGTGGGCCTCTGGCTACGCCGGCGCTCTGCTCGACGCGACGGTGCTCTACGACGCCGCCCTGGCGCTCACCGACCGCTCGCCCCTGGGCTCCGCCGCCGGCTACGGGTCGCCGCTCGCGACTTCAAGCGCCGACGGCAGGCAGGCGATCGCCCGCGACCTCGGGTTTTCCCGCGCTGAGGAGCCGGTCACCGCCAGCCAGCTCACCCGCGGCCTCGTGGAGAGCGCGGCGCTCGGTGCTCTGGCGGCGTCGGCGCACCTCGTCGGGAGGCTGGCCTGGGACGTGTCGTTGTTCAGCACGGCGGAGTTTGGGCTGCTCACTCTGGACGACGCGCTGACCACCGGCAGCTCCATCATGCCGCAGAAGCGGAACCCCGACGTCGCCGAGCTGCTCCGCGGGCAGGCTCACCGCGTCCGCGCCGCCCAGCGTGAGATCGAGGACCTGACCCTCCTGCCCGGTGGATACCACCGCGACCTGCAGCATACCAAGGCGCCGCTGCTCAGGGGCGTGAATGTCGGGCTGGAAACGTTGCGCATCGCGGTCTTGCTGGTGCGTGGCATCGCGCCCCGGCCCCAGCCGCTGGACCCCGAGCTCTATGCGACCTCCGAGGCGTTCGCGCGCGCCAGAGACTCGGGCCGGCCGTTCCGCGAGGTGTACCGAGAGGTGGGCCGCGAGGTCAAGGAAGGCACCTTCACGCCAACCTCCCGCCCCCCCGCGCCGCTCCCCGACCTTGCCGCCCTGCACGCCCGCCTCGTTACAATCTTCAGCGTGTAATTAACCACGCCATGATACGAAATGCGGGAGGAGGACTGTCGCGCGGGCGCCGTGGGTAGGGCAGGGTTAGCCGCCGCCCCGCACTCAAAGAGATCCCGACCATGGCCGACCAAGGCAGCTCCATCACCCCCCGCGCGGAAGACTACTCCCAGTGGTACCTGGACATTATCGCTCAGGCCGAGCTGGCTGACTACACGCCGGTCAAGGGCTGCATGGTGTTCCGGCCTAACGGGTTCGCCATCTGGGACCTGATGAAGTGCGATCTGGACCAGCGATTTAAGGACACCGGGCACGTCAACGCGTATTTTCCGTTGTTGATCCCGGTTAGTTTCTTATCGAAGGAGGCCCAGCACGTCGAGGGCTTCGCAAAGGAGTGCGCTGTCGTGACGCACCATCGGCTCCGTGCCGCCGCCGGCGGCGGGGTCGAACCAGACCCAGCGTCGAAGCTCGAAGAGCCGCTCGTGATCCGGCCGACCTCCGAGACCATCATCTGGCACATGTACGGCCAGTGGATCCAGTCCTGGCGTGACCTGCCGATCCTCATCAACCAGTGGGCGAACGTCGTCCGTTGGGAGATGAAGACCCGCCCGTTCCTGCGAACCGCAGAGTTCCTGTGGCAGGAGGGTCACACCGCGCACGCGACGAGCCAGGAGGCGGTGGAGGAGACCCTCCGCATGCTCGACGTGTACGAGGCCTTCGCGAAGGACGTGATGGCCATGCCGGTCATCAAGGGCGTCAAGTCGTCGAGCGAACGGTTCGCTGGCGCGCTCGACACCTACTGCATCGAAGCGCTCATGCAGAACGGCTGGGCCCTGCAGGCCGGCACCAGCCACTTCCTCGGGCAGAACTTCGCGAAGGCCTTCGACGTGACCTTCCAAGCCGCTTCCGGCGAGCGTGAGCACGTATGGGCGACAAGCTGGGGCGTCAGCACGCGCATGATCGGCGCCGTCATCATGACGCACTCGGATGACACCGGGTTGGTGCTGCCCCCCGCGCTCGCTCCGGTACAGGTGGTGATCACGCCGATCTGGAAGAGTGACGCTGAGCGCGAAATCGTGCTCGGCCATGCTGAGAAGGTCCGTAAGGCGCTCACCCCGGCCTTCCGCGTGAAGGTCGACGCCCGCGACACCGTCAAGCCGGGCGCCAAGTACTTCGAGTGGGAGCGAAAGGGCGTGCCCCTGCGGCTGGAGATCGGTCCGCGGGATGCCGCGGGGGACTCGGTGTTTGCGGCCCCGCGAATCCCGCTGCTGGCGAGGGGAGGCAAGAAGTTTGGCATTCCGGCGGCCACCGTGGCGGATGGCGTTCGTGAAGTGCTCGCCGAGATCCAGCAAGCCCTCTACGATGCGGCGCTTGAGCGACGCGCGAGCACGATGCGTACCCCGACCGCGTACGACGCATTCAAGGCGGACATCGAGAAGGGAGGCTTCGTGCAGGTGAGTTGGGCCGATGACGCCGCCAACGAGGAGACGATCAAGGAGGAGACGAAGGCGACCATCCGATGCTACCCGCTCGTCGGTCAGGAAGCAGCGGTCGGCACGACCTGCTTCTACTCCGGCCGACCGGCTACCCACATCGCCTTGTTCGCGAGGGCGTTCTGATGCTCTCCCCGTCGGCTCTGCCTTTTTCGGTCGCTCTCTCGACACCCGCAGGCCGCACCGCGCTGGCTGCGCTCGCGGCGTGGGCGCTGGCCGCGTGCTTCTCGCACGATGACGGGAGCAACCCGGTCTGTGCATGTGAGGCGAGCGTCGACACCGGAGACACCGGAGACACCGGAGACACCGGAGACACCGGAGACACCGGAGACACCGGAGACACCGGAGACACCGGAGACACCGG
>SHYV01000022.1 GCA_009692605.1 Myxococcales bacterium | reverse complement strand
CCGCCCCCCCCGCACAGCCCCCCCCCGCACAGCCCCCCCCCCCGCACACCCCCTCCCCCTTCCCCGGACCTCTCCATGAAAACCAAGTATGTCTTCGTCACCGGCGGCGTGTTGTCCTCCCTCGGCAAGGGCCTGTCCGCCGCCGCCATCGGCGCAGTGATGGAGGCCCGCGGCCTGCGCGTGATCAACGTCAAGATGGACCCCTACTTGAACGTCGATCCGGGCACGATGTCGCCCTACCAGCACGGCGAGGTCTTTGTCACCGAAGACGGTGCGGAGACCGACCTTGACCTCGGCCATTACGAACGCTTCGTGACGCGACCGCTCCACCAACGAAACAGCTTCACCGCCGGCAAGGTGTACCTGAACGTCATCGACCGCGAGCGCAAGGGCGACTATCTGGGCAGCACCGTTCAGGTCATCCCGCACGTGACGGATGAGATCAAGCGGATGATGGAGCTTGCGACGGGCAAGCTTAACGGGAGGGTAGACCTTGCGATCATCGAGATCGGTGGCACGGTGGGCGACATCGAGTCCCTGCCATTCATCGAAGCCATCCGCCAGATGCGCGCAGACAAAGGGCAGGAGAACGTGCTTTACATTCACGTCACCCTGGTGCCCTACATCCGGGCCGCTGGGGAGCTCAAGACCAAGCCCACCCAGCACTCGGTCAAGGAGCTGCTCTCCGTCGGCATCCAGCCGGACATCCTGCTCTGTCGGAGCGAGAGGCCGATTCCTTCGGAACTACGCCAGAAGATCGCAAACTTCTGCAACGTCGGGAAGGATGACGTCATCTCCGCGCACGACGTGGACAACATCTACAAGCTGCCGCTGGTCTTCCACGAGCAGGGTCTGGACATGCGGATCCTCCAGCGGCTCGGCGGGTCGTGGGGGGTGCAGGCCCCGCAGCTGGACCGCTGGCAGGACTACGTCGATCGTTCGGAGAACCCGCCGCACACCGTTCGTGTCGCCGTCGTCGGCAAGTACGTTCACCTCACGGACACCTACAAATCGCTCAACGAGGCCCTCACGCACGGCGGCATCGACAACGCCTCTCGCGTCGAGCTGAAATACGTCGACAGCGAGGAGCTGGACGCATCGAACGTAGCGAAGCACCTGGCAGGCGTGGACGCCGTGCTGATTCCAGGGGGTTTTGGAAATCGCGGCACCGAAGGGAAGATCCACGCGATCCGCTTCGCGCGCGAGCATCAGGTCCCGTTCTTCGGGATCTGCCTCGGCATGCAGCTCGCGGTGGTTGAGTTCCTGCGGAACATCGGGGGTCTGGCCGACGCCAACTCCTCCGAGTTCGCGAACACCGCGAACCCCGTCATCCATCTCATGGACAGCCAGACGGGGGTGACGTCCAAGGGAGGCACCATGCGGCTGGGGGCCTACCCCTGCAACCTGACCGAGGGGACCACGGCCAGGAGGATCTACGGGAAGGCCGAGATCTCCGAGCGGCACCGCCACCGCTACGAGGTGAACCCGCGCTACCACTCCGTCCTGGAGGACCACGGCATGCGAATCTCCGGAAGGTCGCCCGACGGCAAGCTGGTCGAGATGATCGAGTTGCCCGGGCACCCGTACTTCGTGGCGTGCCAGTTCCACCCGGAGTTCAAGAGCCGCCCGCTCGCCCCGCACCCGCTGTTCTGCGCTTTCCTTCGAGCGGCGCTTGAACGGCAGGTCGCAAGCGACCGCTCCAGACCCCGCCCGGAGGTCACTGCGTGAGAGTCAATCCGACGATTACGCTGTTCGCGCTCATCGGCTGCGCGCCGGCCCTGCCGGTTGCGCCGGAGACCACTGTCCTCACCGGCGTGGAGGCCCGGCTAGGACCGTGGACGGGCACCGCGGCGACAGTAAAGCTGGTCGGAGGCACCGCGTGGGCAGAGGACGTCCGCGCGAGCACCGGCGCTACCGCCCCCACAGGCAGCGCCTCGCCGGATGCAGCGCCGGTCCCGCTGCTCATCGAGGCCGCGACCTCCGAGTGGGATTTGAAAGGGAAGACGGCGACCTTTCGCACCGACGTGAAGGTCACACGCGGGGCGGTCACCCTCACCGCCGATAGCCTGCACGTCCGCTACAAGGATTTAGACCACGTGGACGTCGTCACCGCGACGGGCCGGGTGGTGATGACACGCGGCGGACGCGTGGCGCGCTCCGGGATCGCCACGCTGACCGCCGGCGACGGGCGGGTCGTCCTGACCGGGAGCCCGACGCTCACCGAGGGCGTGAACGAGCTGGCCGGGGCGCGCATCGAGGTGTGGCTGGATGAGGAAAAAGCAGCGTGCTCCGGGGCCACCGCGCCAGGAGCTACCGTGCCGTGCCGGCTCAAGATCGTCGGCGGGTTGTAGTACGAGACCGCATCGCACACCCTGGCCCTGACAGTGCTTACCCTCCACACGAGGTTCTATGGCAAAGCCCGCCCGCTTCGGTGCCCCCCGCCCTGAATCCGCCGCCTCCCCGGTCTCGCCGATCGTGCGCATCTCCGCGGTCACGCTCGGCGTCGCCGCGGCGTCACTCCTGTTCTTGCGGCCCGCTTCGCCTCCGGTTCCCTACGCTGCCTCGCCGTCCCCGCCGCCTATGGACGGCGCGATTGCGGCCGCGGGGGACTCCACCGCGCTGGTGATCGACCTCATCGACGACGCGACCCCGGAGCAGGTCGCTGCGGTCGCTTGGGCGCTCGGTAGTCCGCTGACCCTCGCCGGCCCCGACAGCGCCGATGCCGGCCTCTACACCGCTGCGCCCCCCGCAGGGCAGACCTGGCTCCAGGCCATGGGCACCGTCCGCGCACTCGGGCCCAATCTCATCGAAGCCGTCGAGCCGGAAGGCCTGTACAACGTGGACGACGTCCCCAGCGGGCCAACGGCGTGGCTCGGCTACCCCAACGACCCGGGACTGGCGACGCAGTGGAACCTGGCCCGGATCGGGGCAGCCACAGGCTGGCGCGCCGGCGGCGGCCGGGGCGTGATCGTCGCGGTGATCGACACCGGCGTGACACCCTCCGACGAGCTGCTGAACCTCCTGTCCGGGAAGAGCTTCGTCCCCGGGACCACCAGCGCAGCCGATGAGCACGGCCACGGCACACACGTCGCGGGCACGATCGCGCAGGCCACCCACAACGGCGTCTGGGTCGCCGGGGTCGCCCCAAACGCCACCATCCTGCCGCTGAAGGTGCTGTCTGCGAGCGGCTCGGGCCAGACCTCCTGGATCGCAGCGGCCATCGACCACGCGGTGGACGAAGGCGCGCACGTCATCAACCTCTCGCTCGGCGGCGGCCACAGCGACGTGCTGGTCAAAGCAGTGGAGCGCGCGCGCGCGCATGGCGTGATCGTCGTCGCAGCCGCCGGAAACACCGGCGTCGAAGGGCTCGGCTCCCCGGCCGACGCCGAGCACACGCTCGCGGTCAGCGCGCTCGGCCCGGACGACGCGCTCGCGCCCTACTCCAGCTGGGGGAAGGGCGTCGAGATCGCCGCCCCCGGGGGGGACAAGCGCGCGGCGGGCGGCGGGATCACGCAGGCGGTGGTGAAGGACGGCAGGGCCACGCTCTCCGAGCTTCAAGGCACGTCGATGGCGAGCCCGCACGTCGCTGGAGCGGCCGCCGTCCTCCTTGGGATGGGCGCCAGCCCGGAAGAAGCCGAGCGCGCGCTACTGACCCACAGCGACCGAGCGGATGACGCGCTGCGATTCGGGGCTGGCAAGCTGGATGTGGGAGCAGCGGTGCGCGGGCACCTGATCGCGAGGAGAGGCCTGCTCTTCGGCGTATCCGCCACGATCGGCCTGGCCGTCGCCCTGCTCGCCGGCATGAAAGGGTGGAGCCGCGTCGCCACGGTGTTGAGCGCGGGCATCGCCGGGGGCGGGATGTTCGTCCTCCCGATGCTGCCCCTCCCCCCGACCGCGCTCGGAGACCTGCTGCAGCGTCCCTTTCAGGAGTGGCCCAGCGCTTCCTGGCTCGGGGTCACGCTCGCAGGGTTCCCCCTTTGGCAATCCGCGCTTGTCCCTGCGCTGCTCGCCGTGTTCGTCGCCCCGTTGCGAGGGGTCGGGCCGCTGGCGGTGGGCCTTGGCCTCGGGGTCGGCACCTACTTGCTCTACGGCGCAGCGACCGGGGACGTCCCGCTGTGGTTGCCCATGGTTTGGGGCCGGACCTGGCTCACCGTGAACGGCACCCTCGCGCTGCTCACTGGGTTGGCGGGCGCCGGAATGGTGCGGATGCGACAGCGGAGCGCAGGGGGTGTGACGTGACCCTGCGCGGCACGCTGGAGCGGCGTGAGCTCGAAGGGGGAACGTGGATCCTCGTGACGCCCACCGGAGCTTGGGTGCTGCTCGGGCAGGTGCCGGCGGGCCTCGAGGGGAAGCCCGTAGAGGTTGATGGTGACGAGGACGAGGGCTTCGGCCTGTTCATGCAGGGCCGCCAGCTTCAGGTCCGGGCCGTGCGCCCCCAATAGTGGGTAGGATCCGCCCTCCGGGGATCCTACCCAGAATGGGTAGGATCCCCGGAGGGCGGATCCTACCCACTGGGTGAGCTCACCCAGCGGGTGACGACCTCGATGTGGGCGGTCTGCGGGAAGAGGTCGATAGCGACGCGATCGGTGCAGCGCCAGCCGGCGTCCATGAGCACCTTGGAGTCGCGCAGCAACGAGGTCGGCTTGCACGAGACGTAGACGAGCACGAGCGGCCGTGACGCCAACGAGGCCAACACCTTGAGCACCTCGGGGTGGAGCCCGTTGCGCGGCGGGTCGACGATGATCGCCGTCGGCGCCGACGACGCACCCGGACCGGCGGTCAGCCCGCCCACAAGCTGCTCCACCGTCCCGGCCACGAAGCGCGCGTTCGTGATGCCATTGGCGGCTGCATTTCGCGTAGCGTCCCGCACCGCGACCTCCACGGCCTCGATCCCGACCACCTCGTCGAAGTCTCCCGCGCAGGCGAGCCCGAACAGCCCGGCCCCACAATAAAGGTCCCAGAGGGTAGTCGGGCCGCTCGCTGGAGCCGGGCGAGGAGCCGATAGAAACCGACGCACCACCTTGATCATCTCCTCCGCTGCCGGCACGTTGACCTGAAAGAACGCCGTCGGGGACAACCAGAACTTCAGGCCAGCCAGCGTCGCCGAGACCGCCAGGCCGTCCCCAGAGTCCACCAGCACCTCGCGCAGTTGGCCCCCGACCGCATCGGCGACGGTCGCGTTCTCGAACCAGCCTACGCAGGCGGCCCCCCAGCCCGGGGCGTGGGCTCTCATCCACCGGGTTTGCTCGTCGGTTGCCGGCGCGGTGTAGACCGCGACGAGCACAGCAGCGCCTCTCCCCTCGCGAAGGACGAGGTTGCGGAAGAAGCCGGTGTGCGCATCCGCGTCCCAGGCGGGCAGGTCCGATGCCAGAATGTCCAGACGGATTCGGGCGTACACCGCGTTGATCGCGGGCGAGGCGATCGCGCAGTCAGGCGTATCCACGATGCGGTCGTAGCGACCGGGTGCGTGGAAGCCCAACCACCGCCCCATCCGCGAGATCTCTGTGTTCAGCTCATGCGACAGCAGGTAGCGTCCCGTGCCGAACGTGAGCTCGATCTTGTTGCGGTAGCCGTACTCCGGTCCCGAGCCGATCACGCCGTGGTCGACCGGAACCCCATCCCTTGACCCTTCGCCGGGCGGACCGCGCAGGTCAGCGAGCAAGCGGCCCAGCATGCGCCCCTTCTCTTCCCGCTGTCGCTCCGCCGGCATCTCTTGCCACTGGCACCCGCCGCAGACGCCGAAGACCCCACAGCGCGGCGCCACAGAGTCCGCCGAAGCGCTGATCGTACCCAACCGGGTGCCGTCATGCGCCCGTCCTCCCGCGGCGATCGTGGCGCCCACCGGAGCGCCGCGCACCGACCACGTTCGGCCAAAGGAGTCCACGCCGGCCCCTCCCCCGCGCGCGTCAAAGCGCTCGATCAGCACCTCGCGAGGAACCTTTTGCTTCGTGGGCTTCATCGACGATCCTTGAGCACAGGAAAGCGCTCCCGGGCGTCGGCGACCGCGGCGGCGCTCACCTCTGCGACAAACACCCCCTCCTGCTCCGCGCCCCCTGCGAGGCGCTCTCCCCACGGCGAGATGAGCGCGCTGTCCCCACAATAGTGCATGCCGTCACCATCGCCGACGCGGTTCACCCCAGCGACGAACGCCTGGTTCTCGATCGCACGGGCCAACAGCAGCGCCTGCCAGTGAGCGCGACGTCGCTCGGGCCAGTTCGCGATGACCACGTACAGGTCCGTCCGGTCCACTTGTTTCCGGAAGATCTCTGGAAAGCGCAGGTCATAACATATGAACGGCGTCACACGCAGTCCATCGACGTTCCACGTCACCAGCTCGTCCCCCGCCGCGTAGTGCGCCGGCTCATCGGCGAACGAGAACGGATGCAGCTTGGTGAACCGCTGGACGGCCCCGGCTGGCGACATGAGGATCGCCCGATTGCGCGGCCCGAGTGGGGACTGCTGGGGAGCTCCCCCAAGAATCCACACGTCCATCCCGCTGGCCACCTCGGCCATCCACTCCTCGGTGGGCCCGCCTTCCGGCTCGGCCAGCTCGGCGGCCCGCATCGAGAAGCCGCAGGTGAACATCTCCGGCAGGATCACCAGCCGGGCGCCCAGCGCTGCCGCCTCCCGAACACGACGCTCGGCACGCCGGCGATTCTCGATCGGGTCTTCCCAGGCGATGTCGAGCTGAACCAGCGCCACCCTCATGGCGCGCTCTCGGACTCGCCTTCGACGTCCTGACGCGCCCCCACCTCCACGGGGTAGTCGCCGACCAAGATGGTCAAGAAGTCGACGCGACTGGGGTCAGCCCCGGCCCGCCGTAGCTGGATAGGCAGGTCCTTGCCGGTGCTGGCGCTGTGGATGGTGCACGTCAGAGCTCCCGTGAGCACGACCGGCACACACGGCACGGGCGGCTTGCCTGGATCCTTCGACGCGGTGCTCGTCGCAGACACCTCAAGCGCACCGCTGCGCTCGACGATCACGAGCTGCAGCGCCATCTTCTGGAACAGCCAGGTGCCGGACCACTGCCTCAACGTGGGCACGGCCCCCAGGACCGACGGCACAGCGGGGCCCTCAGACACGGCCTGAGACGCGGCCGGAACCGCGGCCGGAACCGCGGCGGGAGACGCGGCCGGGGCGGGATCAGCCTGGTCCGGCGCACAACCGGCGAGCACCACCAGAGCGACAGGGATGAGCAGGGAACGCAATCGCCACCGGAGAGGGCGCGCCCGATATCAAGGAAGCCCCGGCGACGGGCAGCAAGTTTGGCGCAGCCGCAGGATAGTCCCGCCCATGGCCGACCCCCGCGACCCAGAGCCCCACTCGGAGACCGAGCACGACGCCGAGCCTGATGCCCGGGACGAGTTCCCCGGCACGGGCCGATTTCGCAAGTTGGGACGCCGATTGATGGGGCAGGAGCGGGTGTCTGCGCGGGAGGTCGTCGGGGCGGTGATTGAGGGCGGCGACAAGGCGAAGACCGAGCTGGTCCGCGTCATCGCCCGTGAAGTCCGGGCCTACCTGGATGAGCTTGGCCTGCGCGAGGTCATGACCGACTACTCGCTCGAGGTTCGGGCCAGCTTCAACCTACGGAAGCTGACCGACGCCGACAAGGAGGAGGCTCGCGGCCCCGCGCACCGGAGCGACCCGGCGAAATCGCGTCCACCAGAAGGCCACGGCAACACGTGAGCACCGGGCCACCGGAGCCTCGGGAAGGGACGAACTGGAACCGGGTCGTCATCCTGCTCGCTGTCCTCGGGCTGGTCGTCGGATGGAACGCGTTCCACTTCCTCTGCGACGATGCGTTCATCGACTTCCGCTACGTCGCGAACGCACGCGCCGGGTTCGGCCTTGTGTGGAACCTGCCTCCCTTCCAGCCGGTGGAGGGCTACACCAGCGTGCTCTGGGTGCTCGTACTCTGGGGCACGTGGGCCACAACCGGGCTTGACCCGACGAAAACCGCGGGCTGGCTCGGGCTGCTGTTCGCGTTCGGGACCCTGTTGCAGACCAGCCGATGGGCGCTGTCCATCCCGGCAGGGAGGCGGCAGCCGGTCGTCCTGCTGCTGGTGCTGCTCGGCACACTGTCGAACCGTACGTTCCTCGCGTGGACCAGCTCCGGGCTGGAGACCCCGCTGTGGGTGTTCCTGCTGGTCTCGTGGTGTAGGGCGCTGTGGACGGATGGCGCCCGCTCCACCGCGCCCGCCATGTGGGCCGCCCTGCTCAGCGTGACCCGGCCGGACGGCATGCTGTTCGCAGGGTGCACGTTGCTGCTCGCCGTGCAGACCCGGCGAACACTCGCGGCATGGCCGCTGCTCCTGCTTCCGGCGCATCTCCTGTGGCGGCACCACACCTATGGGGTCTGGCTCCCCAACACCGCCTACGCCAAGGTGACCGGCGCCTGGCCAGAGGCGGGCGTACGCTATGCTGCGGCGTTCGTCATCGAGTACGCGTGGTGGCTCGGGGCCGCCTGCCTCGCCGTGCTCGCGGCGAAGTCCAGACCGGCAGTGCGGGCGATCTGGAGCATCAACCTGCCGAGGGCAACCATGTTGCTCGCCCTCGCCGCGCATGTCGGGTGGTACACCTTTTGGGTGGGGGGAGATCACTTCGAGTTCCGCGTCTACGCGCACCTCGTACCGCTGCTCTGGCTCGGACTGACGGCCGCGCTGGTCCGGCTGCACGGGGCGTTGGACGGCACTGCCATCGGCGTTCTGGTCGCACAGCTGCTGCTCTCCCTCCCCATCCCGTGGACCCACTACGCGCTGAGCCAAGGCATCGGCCTCGATGGCGACGTGCACGCGATCGTCGTCCCCGTCGCGCCCGCGCTGCCCCCTCCCCTCTCGTGGATGGCGACCCCGTGGGATCAGCTCGAGGCCTGGCTCATCCCGCACTACATCGGGATGCGGCACCAGGAGCACAAAGCCTTCGCGACGGTCACCCGGAGGGTCTTCGGCAAGCGACGGGGAGACACGCCGTCGCTCAACGCAGGAGACATCGACGTGTTTTCTGCGGTCAGCATCGGCGTTCCAGGCTGGACGATGCCCAGCGTCGCCGTGGTGGACCCGTGTGGGCTGGTCGACGCAGTGGTCGCCCGAAACCCGCTCCTTCGAGGGAGCCAGCTGATGGCGCACCAGCGCCAGCCCCCGGTTGGTTATCTGGAGTGCTTCGACCAGAACATCGGATTCTCAGCGACCGGTCTGGCACGCCGCACGCGCCCGGACCCGCTGACCGCCGACGAGGTCCGGGCGTGCGAGACGACGTGGTGGGCCAACGCGGGCATGGAACGGCCCGCGCCAAGCCGTTAACAAGCACGCCTGACCCAGGACCCACGTGAGCAAAGACGCCACCAAGCACATCTTGCAGTCCCTCTTTGCGAACGGCTTCATCGCCTGCATTAAGGGCGTGGCCGCTTTCTTCACGGGCTCTGGCTCAATGGCGGCCGAGACCGTTCACAGCGCCGCCGACTGTGGAAACCAAATGCTGCTCCTGCTTGGCGTCAAGCAAACGCAGCGGCCGGCGGACCAACTCCACCCGATGGGGTACGGTCGGGCGCTGTACTTCTGGTCGTTCATGGTAGCGATGCTGCTCTTCACAGGCGGCGGAGTGTTCTCGATCTACGAGGGAGCGCACAAGATCTCGCATCAGGAGCCGCTGGAGCACGTCGGCATGGGGGTGGGAATTCTGGCCCTGTCGTTGCTCATCGAGGGGGCCGCCACGCTCTCCAACGTGCGCGAGATGAACGTGCGTCGCGGCAAAAAGCCCTTCCTGGATTACCTGCGCGACACCAAGGACTCCGACCTCATCGTCGTCTTCGGGGAGAACGCGGCCGCATCGTTGGGGCTGCTGCTCGCGGCGCTCGCGCTGATCATCGCCGCGTGGACGGGCGACTCCCGCTGGGACGGAGCGGGGAGCATCGCGATCGGGGTCGTTCTGGTCGGCGTGGCCGTGTTCCTCGCCCGCGAGGTCCAGTCGTTGCTGGTAGGCGAGAGCGCCGACCCCGTCATTCACGAGGTGGTGACCCGCGCCGCCGCCGATCATCCCGACATCCTCGAAGTGTTGAGCCTGATCACGATCCAACAGGGACCGGGCGAGGTCATGGTAGCGATCAAGGTGCACATCCAGCCCACGTTGACCGTCGCCGAGGCCTGCGTGGTCATCAATACGTTCGAGTCCACCGTGCGAACGCAGTGTCCGGACGTCGAATGGATGTTCGTCGAGCCTGACATGCCGGCCGTTTAGACCGCTTCAGACCGGCGTATCGGCGAGGTAGCAGCCGGTGACCGCGGCACGAGCGACGAGCACGACGGGCGCGATCTCCGCCCCACCGAGCGGAGGAAGCTGCGGCACCTCGGCGTCCGCGACCGCGAAGAACGCGGACCCTTCGATCGCCAGCCGGGCCAGCAGCGCGACCGGATCGATGCGCGTGGTCAGGTGCATGGTGCCGATCACTTCGGTCCCCGCCACGGTCACGAAAACCGGAAACGACAGCTTCTTCTGCATGTAGGTGCGCCGCTTCTCGGGGGCCTCGTGCTGGGCCTCCAGCAGAGCGAGCAACAGCACCGCCGACTTCGGCACCACGACGCGCGGCAACAAGGTGAGCGGCCTTGACAGGTCGGGCTCACGGTGCACCCGCGCGTCGGTGAGCGAGAGGAACTCGTTCGCGCGGTCGTTCGCGAGCTCGTTCAGCCGTCGACCGTCGGTGTTCAGGAGCCCAACGATCCAATGGGTTCCGGCGTACACCGCCACCCGGGTCAACACGCGCTCCCTGCTCTACTCGGCGCCTACGACCAAATCGTACGCGGCGCTGAGCGCGAGGGTGTAGTCGCCGCTCTTCTGGTAGTCGGCGATGGTCATGTCATCGTTGATGACGACGACCGTGGGGTACCCGACGATCGCGAAGAAATCCTGAAGCTCGAGGTCAGCGTCGCCGAGGATCGCGATCTTGTCGTTGGGGTACTCCTCGTGCCAGGCAGTGAGGTCGGCGTCCCTGATGGAGCCACCCGACGCGTCTGCGTCGAGCACGGTCACCCAGTAGATGTCCCCGTTGGCGACCATGGTGGGGAGCTCCTGATACCAGGGCTCGACCGCGTAGTAGTCGGCGATGGCATTGTTGTTCTTGCCCTCCATCCACTTCGCCATCTCGTTGCACCAGTAGCACCACACCCCAGACACATCCATGATGATCGGCTTGCCGTGGCCGGCGTAGTCGTAGATGTCGACGGTCTCGCCGAACTGGTCGGTCCAGGCGAAGCGCGGCAACGGATTGCCGTTGGTATGCTTCCCCTCCCAGCCCGGATCGACGATGCTGTCCTTGTCACCATTGTAGGGCCATCCCCCGGTGTAGATGACGCTCGCAGCGTCGGTGGGGTCGGAGCCCTCGGTCACCTCGTCCGCATCGCCGTAGCCGTCCTCGTCCGAGTCGGGGAGCGTGCCGTCGGTGCCCAGATCGAACTCTTGGCTGTCGCTGAGGCCGTCGCCATCGGTGTCGGCGGAGTTCGGGTCGGTGCCGAAGTTGGCCTCGGCCTTGTCGGTGAGGCCATCGCCGTCCGCGTCGAGGATCTCGGGCTCGCCGCAGGCGATGAGCGCGGCGGGGAGGAGGAGGAGAAGCGAGAGCGCGGGAGAGGGAGAAGAAGGGCGCATGGAGGACCTCGACGGGAAGGGCGACGGGAAAGGCGACGGGAAAGGCGACGGGAAGGGCGGCGGGAAGGGCGGCGGGAAGGGCGACGGGAAGGGCGGCGGGAAGCGCCGCGGGAAGCGCGGCGGGAAGCGCGGCGGGAAGGGCGGCGGGAAGGGCGGCGCCGGATGGCGCGATCTTGGCACAGATTACCCCGAGCCGCCAGCGCGACATCGCAAGATCGCCGACCGGCATGCAAGAAGACCGTCAAGGCCGGGTATGCTGAACGGATGACGTCCGTCGCATCCCGCTCCCCCCCTGCGCCCCGTGCCGCCCCGGTGTGGCTGCTCCTCGCCCTCTGCGGCTGCACCGCGCTCACCTCGGTCGGCGAGACCGGCGCCGAACCGCCTGCCGAGAGCGAGATCCCGACCGTGCCCGGCGACACGGCGGACAGCGACGACACCGCAGGAGAGCCGGTCTCCGACGAGGAATGGCAGGCGGCATGGTTCTCCGACGAGGTGGTCCACAACGTGGGCATCACCCTATCGGAAGAGGCCTGGGACGCCCTTGCCGATGATCCCTACGAATTCACGCCCGCGACCGCGACCTTCGACGGGGAGTCCATCGTCGGGCTCGGCGTCCGGCTGCGAGGCAAGGTAGGCTCCTTCCGCCAGCTAACCGGAAAGCCAAAATTCAAGTTCGATTTTGGCGAGTTCACCGATGGCCAGCGCCTACACGGGCTGAAGTCCATGGCCCTGAACAACGAGGTCGTGGACTGCTCCTACCTGAAAGAACCGGTAGGGTACCGCGTGTTCCGGGATGCCGGGCTGCCTGCTCCCCGGACCAGCTTCGCGCAGGTCACGGTGAACGGGGAGGACTACGGGCTCTACGTCATCGTCGAGGTCCCCGATGGCCGATTCCTGTCCAACTGGTTGCCCGACGACGACGAGGGTCAACTCTACGACGGAAAGTACCTCTATTACCCCGATGGCAGCTACACGATGCTTGACTTCAACTCCGGCGTCGACGACCAATTCCAGCTCGAAGAGGGCACCGAGAACGCCAACGCCGAAATCGTCGCCACGTCCGCGGCCATCGCCCTTGCCGGCCCAGCGTTTCAGGCTGACCTCGACGCGCTGATCGACTGGGATCAGGTGCACCGCGTTCTGGCGGTCGAGCAGTGGGTCGGCCACGTGGACGGGTACGCCATGAACCGGAACAACTACCGGGTCTATTATCGGCAGTCCGACGGAAAAATGATGTTCATTCCATGGGATTTTGACTACGCGTTCATCAACGACTACGAGTGGGGGATGAGCTGGGACAACCCGACCGGCGAGATCGCCAAACGGTGCTGGCGGGATCCCGAATGCCTCGCCGCGCAAGGCGCGGGCGTGCAAACTGTGCTGGACACGATCGACACCGAGGCGCTGCTGGCTTGGTACGACGCCATGGACCTGCTGACGACCGACCTCGCCAAGGCCGATCCCAGGAGGGAGTGCTCCGGCCCCTCCGTGGCGCGAGTCCAGGCTCAGGTTCGCGCGTGGATCGGCGACCGGTCAGAGTACATACGGGCGGCCTGGGCCCCCTGATTTCTTGATAGTCGTCCGGATGCACGCACCGCTACACAAAGTCCTTGTTGCCAACCGCGGCGAGATCGCGGTCCGCGTCGTCCGTGCCTGCCATGAGCTGGGTATCGCCACGGTCGCGGTCTACTCGGAGGCCGACCGCTCCGCGCTGCACGTGCGCAACGCGGGCGAGGCGGTGTGCATCGGGCCCGCCCCGTCGTCCGAGAGTTACCTCCGCGGCGAGCGCATCATCGAGGCGGCGCTGCAAACTGGCGCGACCGCCATCCACCCCGGGTACGGGTTCCTGTCCGAGAACGCGGCGTTCGCCCGCATGGTGGTGGACGCCGGGCTCGTCTGGGTGGGGCCGCCGGCGGCTGCGATCGAGGCGATGGGCTCCAAGACTCGCGCCCGCCAGCGCATGGTCGCCGCCGGCGTGCCGGTGGTACCCGGCACCACCCACGCCATCGAGACCGAGCAGGAGGCGCTCACCATCGCGCGGGGGATCGGCTTTCCGGTGATGCTCAAGGCGGCCGGCGGGGGCGGCGGCAAGGGGATTCGCAAGGTGGACCACGAAGACGAATTCGCGAGCGCCTGGCGCTCCACCAAGAGCGAGGCGCTTCGGTCGTTTAAGGACGACGCCGTGTACCTCGAGAAGTTCGTCGAGAACCCAAAACACATTGAGATTCAGGTGTTGGCCGACCAACACGGCACCTGCGTGCACCTGTTCGAGCGGGACTGCTCGGTCCAACGTCGAAATCAGAAGGTGGTCGAGGAGACCCCCTGCCCGGTGCTGCCCGAGGCCACACGACAGGCGATGGCGAAGGTCGCCGTACAAGCAGCAGCGGCCGTGGACTACGTGGGCGCCGGCACTA
This sequence comes from Myxococcales bacterium, assembly GCA_009692605.1. Taxonomy (GTDB): domain Bacteria; phylum Myxococcota_A; class UBA796; order UBA796; family SXON01; genus CAIUMM01. Next base: position 19,028 of record SHYV01000022.1, on the reverse strand, counting down.
TCGAGTTCCTGTACAGTCAGGCTTCGGGCGAATTCTACTTCCTCGAGATGAACACCCGTCTGCAGGTCGAGCATCCCGTCACCGAGATGGTGACCGGGATCGACCTAGTCCGCGCCCAGCTCAGGATCGCTGCGGGGGAGAAGCTCTGGTTCGCACAAGAGGATCTCCGGCAGACCGGCCACGCGATCGAGGTGCGGATCTACGCCGAGAGCCCGGCCGAGAACTTCCGGCCTGCCCCCGGGAAGATCAGCGGGCTGCGCGAGCCTGGCGGCCCCTGGGTCCGCGTCGATTCCGGGGTCTACGCCGGGTACGAAGTGCCGATCCACTACGATCCAATGGTGGCCAAGCTCATCTGCTGGGGGAGCACCCGCGAGGAGGCCACCACCCGGCTTGTACGCGCCTTGCGCGAGTACCGCGTGCGGGGGATCCACACCTCCATCCCGTTCCTGACCGCGATCCTGTCGGACCCGGAATTTCAGGGGGGCGCCTACTCCACCGGGTTTCTCACGCCCGACCGGCTGGCAAGGCTCAGCAACGCCGGCCAGAACGCCCGCATCGCCACGATCGCAGCGGCCATCGCACGCTTCGAGGCGGATATACGCCCCGGACGCCCGCCGGCGTCCACCCCGAACCAGAGCGCGTGGAAGCTCGCGGCCCGCCCTGGATCTGCTCGATGAAGTACGAGATCACCATCGGCGAGACCACCCGGCTCGTGACCATTGAGCGCGACACCGGCGACGGTCCAGCCACGCACCGCCTGACTTGGATCGAGACCGACACCGACGGCACCGAGCGCAACGAGACCCACCTCGTCGACCTGCTCCGCCCCTCCCCCGAGGCGTTCCACATGCTGATCGACGGGGAGAGCTGGGAGGCCGGGTGCGTCGCTTCGCCCGACGGCTACCTCGTGGATGTCGTGGGCCTGACCCTCGCCGTTGGCGTGGTGGACCCGCGACGCAAGGCGCTCCAGCTTGGCGTTGCCAGCGCCGGCGGGCTGCTCAGCACCCAGATGCCCGGGCGCATCGTGCGGGTCATGGTGGCGGTCGGAGACGTCGTGAAGAAGGGCCAGCCGCTGATCGTCATCGAAGCGATGAAGATGGAGAACGAGATGAAGAGCCCCATCGATGGCACGATCGGGGAGGTCTATGTGAGCATGGGGAACACCGTGGAGACCGGCGCGAAGCTGGTCCGCGTGGACGCATGAGGGACTCTGGTGAGGCGATCGGGCGCCCCGGGCAATTCCCGTACACCCGCGGCATCCACCCGACCATGTACCAGGAGCGCCTGTGGACCATGCGCCAGTACGCCGGTTTTGGAGACGCACGATCGTCGAACGAGCGGTACAAGTACCTTCTGGCGCACGGCCAGACCGGGCTCTCCGTCGCCTTCGATCTGCCCACCCAGATGGGCTACGACAGCGACAACGCCATCGCCCGCGGGGAGGTCGGCAAGGTCGGCGTCGCCATCGACCACCTGGGCGACATGCACACCCTGATGGCCGACCTTCCGCTGGATCAGGTCTCCACGAGCATGACCATCAACTCGACCGCGGGGACGTTGCTCGCCCTCTACGTGGCGGTGGCCCGGTCCCGGGGCATCGACCCCGGCGCGCTCAGGGGCACGATCCAAAACGACCTGCTCAAGGAGTACATCGCGCGGGGCACCTACATCTACCCGCCTCGGGCCAGCATGCGCCTGACGACCGACATCTTCGCGTGGTGCCGCACCTCCGTCCCCCGCTGGAACACGATCTCGATCTCCGGCTACCACATCCGCGAAGCCGGCTCGACCGCGGCGCAAGAGATCGCCTTCACGCTCGCCGACGGCATCGCCTACGTCGAAGCGGCCATCGCCGCCGGGCTCGGCGTGGACGACGTCGGCCCGAACCTCTCGTTCTTCTTCAACGCGCACAACGACTTTGTCGAGGAAATCGCCAAGTTCCGCGCCGCCCGACGCATGTGGGCGTACATCATGCGCGAGCGGTTCGGCGCCAAGGACAAGCGCTCGCTGATGATGCGATTCCATACCCAGACAGCGGGCAGCACGCTCACCGCGCAGCAGCCCGACAACAACGTCGTCCGCGTCGCGATCCAGGCCATGGCGGCGGTGCTCGGGGGGACCCAGTCCCTCCACACCAACTCCCGCGACGAAGCTCTCGCGCTCCCCAGCGAGAGCTCGGCCCGACTCGCGCTCCGCACCCAGCAGGTGATCGCCTACGAGAGCGGGGTCGCCAAGCACGTTGACCCGTTCGGCGGCAGCCTCGTGATGGAGCGAGAGACCGACCGACTCGAGGACGAGGCCATGTCGCTGATCCGGGAGATCGACGCCATGGGCGGCATGGTGGCGGCGATCGAGAGGGGGTTTCCGCAGCGCGAGATCCAGAACAGCGCCTATGCCCACCAGCTTGGCGTCGAGAGCACCGACCCCACGAAGAAGATCACCGTTGTCGGGGTCAACGACTTCATCAGCGATGACGCTGAGCAGACCGGGCTCCTGAGGATGAGCGCCGATCTGGAGACCGAGCAGATCGCCCGCCTCGCCGTCTGGCGCGCGGGCCGGGATGGGGACGCTGTCGCGGGTGCGCTGGACGCGCTCGGGGACGCCGCGACCGGCACCGCGAACGTGATGCCCGCGATCCTCGCCGCGGTCGAAGCGAAGGCCACCCTCGGCGAGGTGGCCGACGTCCTGCGGCGGGTGTTCGGGAGGTATCGGGAGAGCGTTGTGGTGTGACGCCAAGCCCCATCGTTACACCCGGGGCAGCCACACCGAGAACTTCGAGCCCTTCCCGGGGTCACTCTCTACCGTGACCCGCCCATGGTGCGCGCCGACGATCGCCTTGACGATGGCGAGGCCGAGCCCGCTGCCCTCCGCCCGGCGCGTCTGCAGCAGATCCGGACGGTAGAACTTCTCGAAGATGCGCTTTCGCTCCTCGCGCGGGATCCCTGGCCCGTTGTCGCTGACCGACAAGGTGACCCCGCCCCGGTCCACCCTCGCTTCGAAGCCGATCTCGGTCCCGCCGTATTTGCGCGCGTTGGACAGAAGGTTCAGGAAAACCTCGACGAGGGCGTCCAGGTCTCCGAGCACCGCGGGCAGGCCTTCTGGCACGTGAGAGGTGATGACCGCGGGCCGGTCCAATTGCACGGTCTGGAACGCGGCAAGCGAGGCGGCCACGATGTGCCTTGGGGTCAGCGGCTCCATCTCGTATAGGCGTCGTCCCGCCTCCAACCGGGCCCAGGACAGCACCCGTTCGATCTTCCGGGTGAGCCGCTCGCTCTCCTCAGCGACGATCCGAAGGCACTCCTGAACACGCTCCGGCTCGGTCACCCGGCCGCTCTGCAGCGTCTCCACGAACATTCGGATCGAGGTGAGCGGTGTCCGCAGCTCGTGCGAGACGTTGGCCACGAACTCGGTCTGGAGCCGAGCCAACCGGATCTGCTCAGCCACCGCGCGGCCCATCAGCGTGATCCCGGTGACCACGAGCGCAGCCAGCACGAACACGACCACGATCGTGCCGGTGTTGGACTGGCCGGTCGCGCCCGGCTTCGCCCTGACTGTGATCCGCCATTGATCGAAGGGCGGGGCCATCGGCCGGTCCACCTCCGCGCTCGCGTCGGTGCGGCGGGCGAGCTCCTGTTTCAGCGAGTCGATGCTCACCGGCGTCGCGGAGGTGTCCGCGCGGGCGGTGGCCAGGTGGTACACCGCCTGCTCACTCCAGAATTGCCGCGTCACGATCTCGGGGACCACCAAGGCGTCAAGGCCCGCGACGCTGAGGCGGTACGCAACGACCCGGCCGGCCCGGACCCGAGAGAGCGCGATCGTGCCCCCGTCCGGGGTGTGGATGAAGGTGAGCGGGGCGTCCGGCGTCAACCCGGCCACCGCCCGGCCGAGCGTGCCGTCGGGCAGGTTCGCGGCGAGCCTGGGGTCGTCGAGCAGCCAGGCTCGGTCGATCACGCTCCCGGGCTTGACCGCCTTCACCAGCTCGGCGCCGAGCGCGTCGTCCGCCACATCGGTCAGCGCAGCGCGGAGGCTGGCGTCTTCGTCGCCGAGCCGCTGCAGGATCCCCTGCTCCACTGCTGCCGCCTGGAGCAGGTAGCGCTCGCGAAGCTGAGCTTCAACCGCGTCATGCTGGTTCTTCAACCCGGAGAGCCCGTAGGCCACCAGCCCCAGCGTGGGCAGGACGACGAGCGCCACGAGGAGCCAGAAGATCCAGCGGCGTTCGACCGTGATGCTGCTCCGCATCGCAACGAGGTATCCCGCCGCCGCCGGGCCCCGGTTACCCTGCCCGGCGATGTCCCCATTCCCTCTCGCATTGCTGCTGGCGCTCGCGTGCGCTGGCAACCCGATCGCTGAAGCCGGCGAGGCCTACGTCGAGGAGATGACACCCCTGTTCGCCCAGAACCGGGCGCTCGGGGAGCAGCTGCTGCAGCTCGCCAGCAAGGTCAAGAAGAAAGAGGCCGACGCAAAGGCGGTGGCCGCGGTGGTCTCCGAGCCGGCCCTTTCGGCTGCGGCCGCGATAGCCGCCGGCGCGGCTCAGGTGCACCCGTTAAACGTGCACGTCGCCGGCGCGCACGCCGAGCTCGTCACGGCCTGGAAGCACCGCTCCGAGGCGTACAGCGCGGTGGTGACCGCATGGAAGGCGCAAGACCGAGAGGCGTTCGACAAGGCGGTGACCGGCGCCGGCATGGCCCTCGACGAAGAAGCCGCCGCCGCGGATCACCTCGAGCGGCTGCTCGGGCCAGCGGGGGTCCACGTTGACGTGTACCCCTGACCCAGCGGGGGATCGCCGATGAACGCGCTCACACGGCTCCAAGTGCAGAGCCGGGCAGCCGTGCGGCGCAGGGTGGGCGAGCTTCCGGCGTGGGCGCGCCGTAGGCTCGGCCGGCTCGACGGGCCGGCGCGGCTCGACATCGACCTTGATGGCAACAGCCGGCCGCTCGGCGAGTGGCAGAGTCGCGTGCTCGACGTGTTCATGGCACACGGAGCGCTGCCTGTCACGGTGATCGCGCGCTCGGGAGACCCCGTTCTCGGCGAGCTCATCCGCTTCTGTCATCGGCTGGACGCGCCGGTCACGGTCCGAATCGCGGGGGATGGCCTCGATGCGCGAGTCGCGGCGGGGATCATCGACGGGGGAGCCCGACGGGTGATCGTGCACGAACCCACGACCGCCGCCATTTCTGCCCTCGCCACGGTCCGGTCGTCCCGGGACGCGAGGGTGGACCTGGAAGCCGCGTTGCCGGCTGACGCATCCGTGGAGCTGGCGAGGGCGCTGATGGCCGCTGGCGCCGACGGCGTGCGGGTTGAGCCGGGCTGGCGCACCCTCGCGGTCGGGGCAAGCGCGGTCGGGGCAAGCGCGGTCGGGGCAGGCTCGGTCGCGGCAGCGCGGGTCTGGCCGCTCCGTGAGGTCGTCGCGTCGTTCAACCGGACCGACCCAGCGATCTGGCCGGCCCTCGACAAGCTGGCCGCGGTCTCCAGCGGCGACGCGCCCGGCTACCCCCGAGACTCCGGAAGATGCAGGATCGGGGGCCGCATCCTGCTTGATGCCGGCGGGGTCCGCTGCTGCCGCTGGAAGGATGGCGCTGGCGACCCCAAAGCGGCCTGGGGAGACCTCGAGGCCCACCGCGCGGCTATTGTCGCGTGTGACCGCGTCTGTTGGCACTCCGAAGCAAGATGAAGCCCCTGCAGCCGGCAGTGCTCGCCCTCGGGTCCGCTGGGATATCCGCCGGCGGCGCGGCAGCGATGGGGCTGATCAGCGCCTCGCTCGCGACCGCGCTCGGCGGGGTCGCGCTGGCGGGCGTTGTCGGGGCGGTCGCGCTCGGGTCGGCCCGTCCGGACCTATGCTGGTTCGGCGAGGCGGTCTGCCGCGCGAAGCACCCTGGCCGCCTCGCGCTGACCATCGACGACGGCCCGGACCCGGTGTCTACACCCCCCATCCTCGAAGCGCTCGCGAAGGCAAACGCCCACGCCACCTTCTTCCTGCTCGGAGACCGCGCCGAGCGACACGCGGCCCTCGCCCGCGCGCTGGCCGACGCCGGCCACGAGGTCGCGCTGCACGGTCCGGCCCACGACGCGCGGTTCACCGTCCTTCCGCCCGCCCGCGGAGCCGTCCAACTCCTAGCCGCGGCCGACCGCCTTTCCCAGCTGACGGGGGCCCCGGTGCGCTGGTTCCGCCCTCCTTTCGGCGCCGTCAGCCCACGGGTCTACGCCTCCGCCAGCGCAGCCGGGCTGCCGATCGCATGGTGTTCGGTGCGAACCGGTGACGGCGGCTTCGCGAGCCCCCGGAGCATCCTCGCTCGCTGCGCCAAGGCAGTCGGGACGGACATCGTCCTGCTGCACGACGGCCCCGGGTATGCCCGATCACTCCTCCCCGAGATCCTCGAGGACTGGGACCGCCGGGGGATCACCGCGTCCACGCTGACCTCCGCGATGGAGCCCGGTTGACGCAGCCCGCCGAAAAACCACAACCACACGAGCGATTTCGCGACCTGTTCTTCGCGACCCTCGTGTTGGAGTTCGCCTCAGGGGTGCCGTTCGGGGTGATCCATGAGCTGGTCCCGATCTGGCTTCGAGTGCAGGGCACCGACCTCGCCAGCCTCGGGGCGCTCACCCTGGTCGGGCTGCCATGGACGCTCAAGCCGCTCTGGGCGCCATTCGTAGACCGGGTCGGCGACTGGCACCGCTGGATCGTGCTCGGCATGACCCTCGCGGCGGGCGGCATCGCTGGGCTGACGCAGGTGGACGGATCGTCACCGGGGCTGGTGCCGCTGCTGGTGCTCACCGCGCTGGGCAGCGCGACGGCAGACATCGCGATTGACGCCTACATCGTGGCCCGAGTACCTCCGACGGAGCAGGGCCGCATCACCGGGGTGCGCATCGCCGCGTACCGGGGCGCGATGGCGCTCGCCGGTGGAGGCGCGACCTGGATCGGGAGTCGGTGGGGATGGAACCTCGCCTTTGAGATCGTGGTCGTGCTTCAACTGCTGGTGATGGCCAGCGTCTGGTCGCTGAAGCGCGTCAAGCAGGTGGCCAACGAGTCCACCCCGGCCTTCGGGCGGGTGCTCGGGGAGTGGCTCTCGAGACCTGGAACGTGGCAACTGTTCGCCCTCGTCCTGCTGTTCAAGCTGGGGGACAGCGCGATGGCGCCGATGACCCGGCCCTTCCTGCTCTCGGCGGGGCTCGATGCAGGCGAGGTCGGCATCATCTCCACCACCGGAGGGAGCGTGCTGACCGCGCTCGGCGCGGTGTTCGGCGGTGCGCTCGTGAGCCGTTTCGGGATGCGCTCCATGTTTGTGGGGCTGGGCGTCACCCAGGCGCTCTCCAACCTTGGCTACGCGCTCGCAGCGCTGGTGGGCGGGGTCCCCAGCGCGATCGCTGCGTCGATCGCCGAGAGCCTCACCGCCGGGCTCGGCAGCGCGGCGATGATGTCCTTGAGCATGCGGGCGTGCCGCGGGGCGGGCGAGGCCGACACCGGTGGCCTCGCGACGCGCTGGGCGATCCTGTCGGGCATCCTCGGGCTCACCCGCTCGCTCTCCGGCGCGATCTCGGGGGTGGGTGTCGAACAGTGGGGCTACTTCACCTGGTTCATGTTCTCGTTCGCGCTCGCGTTACCGGCCCTCGCGCTCGCACCGCGGGTGGTCGCAAAGTACGACGATGTCTGATTCGCCCGACGACCTCGATCCTCGTGTCCTCGCCGCGCACAACCGCGCCGACGATGCCCAGAAGGACGGCTACATCGACCCCCTCACCGGATATTTCGTGATGACGGCGGGCTCCCTGCGGCGGCGCGGGCAGTGCTGCGGGAACGGCTGCAGGCACTGTCCCTACACCCTCGAGTCCGGGGCGATCGGGCGCTCCAGAGGGTGCAGGTCCGAGCGGTGATCCGGGGGGCGCCCACCACGCCCGGCACCACCTGCCCCGCCGGATTGAGCAGGGTGGCGAGCGTCGCCGCGAGCTCATCCATGTCAACGGGCTTTGAACCCCAGCGGCGATACCCCAACGGCATGCGCACCCCTGTTCCCCGGCCCCTCGCCCGGCCCCTCGCCCGGCCCGTCGTCAGGCCCCTCGCCCTGCTCGGCGGTCTGGTCGCCAGCCTGGCCGGGGCCCGCGCCCTGCCCGCCTGCCACCACACCACCTCGGGTCAAGTCGAGGCCCCCCGCGCGAACCCACCGGCAGTGGACGGGCCGCCCAGCCTAACGAAGCGAGCTCTGTCGGTGGCCGGAGTCCCGGTGCCCTCCGGCGAGGCCCAGCGCGCCGTTCAAGCCTCCAGCCAGGCTACGCTCGACGGTCGACCCTTCGCGATCGGCTTCCAGGCGCTCGCGCGAACCGGGGACCGCATCGGCAGCGGCGTGTTCGGTGCCCGGGTGAGCCGATCGGGCGCCCCGCTGGGGTTGTGCGAGGGGCTGGACTACACGGGCATCTGGCAGTCCACCGCCGGGCTCAGCATGATCAGCCACTTCGAATGCCAGCCGGGCGCCATCTACATGACGGCGCTGGATCAGGCCGCAGACGGCGCCCTGCTGGCCACGTCCACCCGGGCCGTGGACACCCGACCGATCGACGGTGGCAACACCTTTTGCGCCGGGACCGAGACCTCGTGGGACACCCACCTCGCCGGGGAGGAGTACGAGGGGGACGTGCGTAAGCTGCTGCCGGACGGCACGCTCTCGGACAACTTCGAGGACTACAACGAGCTTTCAGGATGGTGGGACGGAGGGCTGGGCGAGGCCCACCCGTGGTTGTACGGCTGGATGATCGAGGTGCCGTCCACCGGCCCAGCCGCGCGCCGATGGGCGATGGGGCGCTTCTCCCACGAGCTTGGGGTGGTCATGCCCGACGACCGCACCGTCTACATGACCGACGACACAGCGACCGCCGGCGGCTTCTTCTTGTACCAGACGGATACGCCGCGGGACCTCACCGCCGGTACGCTCTACGCCGCGCAGTGGAGCGCAGAGCAGTCGAATGGAGAGGGCGGGGGCTACGACGTGCGTTGGGTCTCGCTCGGGCACGCGACGGACGCGGAGGTGGAGGCCTTCGTCGCGCGCCGGGAGCCGTTCACCGCGCTGTACGACGTAGCGGAGCCGGATGGCACACGCTGCCCGGAAGGGCTCGAGTTCGTGCGGGTGAGCTGGGGACCAGAGTGCCTCCGGGTGCGCCCGGGGATGGAGGGCGTAGCCAGCCGTCTGGAGTCCCGGCGCAGCGCAGCGCTGGCTGGCGCGACCACCGAGTTCATCAAGACCGAGGGGCTCGCCTACGCGCCCGAGACCCACACCCTGTTCATGGCGATGACCCGGATGGACAAGGGCGTGACCGCCGCCGATCCCATCTGGGACGCAGCAGGGCGGGATGACCTGAACGAGCAACGGAACCTGTGCGGAGGTGTTTGGGCGATGGACGTCGGGACCGGCCCGCCCGGTGGACCCCAAGGCGAATACGTCGCCACGCGAGCCAGCCTGTTGCTGGCCGGGCAACCCGATGGGGATCGCTGCGCCGACGACGGCATCGCCAACCCGGACAACCTGGCGTGGCTGACTGGGATGGGGACCCTGGCAGTGGCCGAGGACACCGGCCGCCACGTGAACAACGCGCTGTGGCTCTACGACGTCCAATCCAAAGGCCTGACTCGGGCGATGACCGTTCCGCGCGGCGCAGAGGTGAGCGGGCTGCGTTGGACCGAGGGCGTGGGCGGCTACAGCTACCTCTCGGTCTCGGTCCAGCACCCGCTCTCAAAGGACCCGGCGGCGACCGAGGCCGAGCGGCACAGCATCGCGGGGGTGTACGGGCCGTTTCCGGAGCGCCCGTGACGGAGGCCCGTGACGGAGACCCTGGTTCACAGCGCGACCACCCCGCCCCGCTCCGGTAGCTCCACCGCGTAAACTGGCTCAGCCGGCCGATCGGTCGCGTGCAAGGCCAGCCGGTTTGGCCCTTCCCAGCACGGGCTCGGGATGTGCCGTGAGTGACCGGTCACGACCACGCGGTCCCAGGAAGCGTCTGCCGTCTGCTTCAGCGACCGGCCGCGCAAGTGGGGCGGCTGGCGTACGTCCCGACCGCCCTCGGCATGAGCCCCCGGTCCCACCCGCCGCTCGGCGAGCTGCGCCACCTGCGGCGCGAGCGGCCCCGGCTGCATCCCGGCGTGCACGAACAGGTACCGCCCGGTGTCGTGCGTCCACGGCAGCGCGCGAAGAAAGTCCTGGTGTGCCGCGGGCATCTTGCGGGCAAGCTCGGGGATGCTCCGGGCCCGATAGACGTCCGGGGTGCCCATCCCCGGGTTCCAATGACTCGGCCAGCGCGCCGCCCAGAACGCTTCGTCCGCTGTGCCGACCGAAGCAAGCGCCTGGCTGCACGTGACGTCGTGGTTGCCGGCGATGGTGACGAGACGGTCACCCCACTCCTCCTTCATCGCGATGATCCGGTCGAGCAAGGCCGCGATGTCTGGACCGTTGTCGACATAGTCGCCGAGCAGCGCAAGGCGCATGTGCGGCACTTGCTCGACCCGTCGCACGGCCGACTCGAAGCGGTCGAGGCGGCCGTGTAGGTCGGCGACCACGAGCCAGGGCTGACCCCGTACCGCAAGGTCGCGGGCGAGCTGTTCGAGGCGGGCCCGCTCCGGGAGCGCCTCAAGCCAGGCGACGGGGAGGGCGGCGGTGCCGAGCGCGGCGCCCAGGATGAGCCCGGCGATCGCAGCGACCGAGTCGCTGTCTCCATCGATGCGGGCCGACTTCTCGATGGCGGTCGGGACGTCGTCGCGCCACCGCAGCGCGGCAGCGACCGCGAGGCCGACGGCGCTTGGACTGCGCCATCCCCCATCCCCGGGCGGGATGGCGTCTTCGTCCAGACGATCCGGGGCCGTGCTGGCGAGCTTCACGGCCGCGCGGAGCGCACGAGCGGTCGCCCCGTCCTCAGGCAGGCCGAGCAGCGCGGCCTCGACACGGTCCGCGTTCAAGGGGTGCCCATCCAGAAGCGAGCGGACCAGCCGGGACAACGCCATCGCGGAGTGGACCGCGTTCTCGTGGCCGTGGGTGAGCACGGCGGAGATGTGGGCCGCACGGTCCAGCTCCTCCCCCGCGAAGGCGATCGCGATCGGAGCGACGCGCATCACCGCCCCGCAGCCATCCGAGCCGTGCACGCCGCTGGTGCGCCAGTCCCGGGTGCTCCGCCACGCGCGAGCACCCGCTATGCAGGTGGAGCCGGGCGCTGTGGACGGGGTCAGCGGGTCGTCCAGCCAGCGCGAGAACGCCTCGCCGACCGCGGCTCCGAAGGCATCGTCGACGAGCCGGTCGGGGCCTTGGGCCAGCACGGCTTCCGCCAGGTACATCGACATGTGCGTATCGTCCGTCCAGCGAAATACGCCGCTGGACGTGTCGACCGGGCGGGTCTGCACGCTGTGACCGCGGAGGAATTCGAGGGGGCGACCCCAGGCGTCACCGAGGGCGAGGCCGAGGAACGCGGCGGTTGAACGGTCGGTGAAGGACATGGGATGCTCCGTTGGGGGTGCCACACATGTACCCCCCTGGTCACCGCTCGCGGGCGAACGCAACGTTGCGTTCAGAGGAAGAAGATGCGCTCCGGCGGGACGACCAGACGCTGCTCGTGCCACCGCGAGTCGGCGTTCTGGGCCCAGCGCTTCTCGATAGTCAGCAGATCGCGACCGGAGACCTCGTTGCGATCGAACCAGGTCTGAAGGTGCTTCGAGAGACGGGCCCGCGTGCCCGAGAGCCAGCCGCCCTTGTCCTCGCTGGACCACGCTTCGCCCTCCGCCAGCGCCTTCAGCCCTGCGTTCCTTAGTCCCCCCTCCGCGTCGGCGCGCTGGATGATCGAGCGCAGCAGCACCTCGTCGGTGCCCGCCCACCCGTCGCCCTGCCCGCCGTTGGCCGGGGCCCGTCGTGCCTCGGCGAGCGCGGCAAAGACGATGAAGTGATCCAGCCCGAGGCGAAGGTCTGCGCCACCCCACTGCGCGCGCCGCCGCTTGAGGTCGATCACGAGGAGAGGACGGGCAGCGGCTTCGACGCGCGTGGTGGCCATCCGGACGGCGCGTGGGAAGTCCGGTCGCTCCGAACGTCCGAACAGGGCGGCCATTCGCGGATGGGGAAGCTCGATCAGGTGGACACCCACCTCCGAGGCCAGGACACGGGCGCCCGATCGGTACTCGTCCTCCACGTCTCCCCCTTGCTCGGGGTGGTAGAAGATCGGCCTCGCGGTGTGGGGTTCGACGCTTGAACGGTCGAGGCGTACGTCGAGGAGGAAGTCACCCTCGCGAGCGAGCAGGCAGTACATCGTCGCAGCCATCGCGGACGCGGCGCGCTGACGTCCGCCCACCAACGCGAAGATGACGGGGGAGGTGCCGGCTTCATCAACGGCGCGGCAGTAATGAGCCCAGCGGGCCGCGCTCCAGGCCTCGGATGTGTCCACGTCGACCTCGGCGCGCAGGTCAGCGACGACGACGTCCACCGGACCGGGCGCCAGATCGCCGAGGACCTCGGAGAGCTCCGACAAGGCCGGGTATAGCTCCGAAACGACGTAGGTTGCCCCAATGGAGTGGGTCAGGACAAGCGTCCGATCCACACGGCACCTCCGCTGTCTGGCGAGCGCCCAGATGAGGCGGACCAACGGCGCCGGGAACGCGCCGATCTCGCAGACGAGGTGGACGGACTGGGACATGGGGGCCCGCGTAACGGCACCACATTCCCATGGCGAGCGCCCGTCGGCGGCGGTAATCATCCTTCATGTTCCACACCCCGCTGAGGCTCCCGCTCCCTGCCCTGCTGCTGCCCCTCCTGCTGATCCACCCCCTCGGCTGCTCCGCCGGCCCGGACTCCGCGGCCCTCTACTCGACGGACACCGACACCGGCGATGCCCTGCTTCCGCTGGAGGAATGCGGGTATACGCCAGCGACCGATCTCGACCCAGCAGCCGGGATCGTCGAGGTCAACCTCGCGGCGGCGGCTTTTGAGTGGGACCCCGGCACCGGCGTCGCGCTGACCGAAGGCGTCGCGTATGACGACAGCGTTCCCGGCCCGCTCATCGAGGCCAACGCCGGCGACACCGTCGTGGTCCACTTCACCAACAACCTCAACGAGCCGACCACCGTGCACTGGCATGGCATTCGTCTGGAGTCCGCCATGGACGGCGGGATGCAGATGATGGACCCGATCCTGCCCGGCGAGACCTTCGACTACACGTTCACCGTGCCCGACGCGGGCTTCTACTGGTACCACCCCCACCTTGAGGGCGCGAAGCTGATCGAGCGCGGGTTGTACGGCCGAATGATCGTGCACGCACCAGACGAGATCGCCGCCGACTGCGACCTTCCCATCGCGCTGGACGACATCCTGCTCGACGAAGGCTCCTGGCAGGTCGCCCCGGTGGACACCGACATGATGAAGCTGATGGGCCGGCTCGGCAACATGCTCCTCGCCAACGGCAAAGCCGGGCGGCGCGTCGCCCTGACCGCCGGAGAGACCGTGCTGCTACGCTTGGTGAACCCCTCGAACGCGCGCTACTGGGACGTCTACGTCGAAGGCCAACAGCTGCAGGTCGTGGCGACGGACGGGGGCTGGCTACCCGAGCCCTACGCGACAGACAGCCTAGTGATCGCGCCCGGCGAACGGTACACCGTGGCCTTCACCGCCACCGGCGACCCGGAATCCGAGGTGCGGCTCATGAACAAGCGCTTCCAACTGCACGAGCAAGACGGCGACATGATCGAGGTCGATCCGCTCGGCGACGGGGACAATCCCGTGCTCACCTTCGTCCTGGGCGAGGGAACTGTGGTCGGGACGCCGTGGACGCAGCCGGCCGTGGACCCGATGCCCTACACCGGACCGACGGAGACCTTCGGCCATCACTGGATCCTCGCCGAGGACATGATGGGCGGCACCGTCACCATCGACGGCGCGGCGTGGCCCGACGTGCCGTTGGTGACGGTGGAGGCGAACCTGGAGACCACCTTCGACGTCGAGAACACGTCGGAGATGCACCATCCCTTCCACATTCACGGAAACAACTTCCAAATCGTTCAGATCAACGGCGTCGCGCCGACTACGCCTCAAGGCTGGAAAGACACCTGGGACGTGCCGCCGCGCAGCACGGTCACCGTAGTGAGCGACCTGTGGAACGCGGGCGACTGGATGTACCACTGCCACATCCTCGAGCACGCCGAGGGGGGCATGATGGGCGAGCTGGTGGTTGGAGCGTCGACGCACTCGATGTGATCGGGCCGGGGCTGCCGGCCGGGGCCAAACGCCGGGGCCAAACGCAGGGGCCAAACGCAGGGGCCAAACGCAGGGGCCCGCTTCAGGGGTTGAGCGCCACCAGCACCGTCGTCCCGGCGATCACCCACAGCAGCGACCGCCGCAACGGGCCGGCAGCCGCTGGAAATCGGGCGCACAGCGCCGCCAGGAGCACCCCCCACCAGAGCGCGGTGCCGGCTCGCCAATAAAATCCGACGTGGGCGCTCGCCACGATCACCCGCGGGTCCGCCTCTCCCCACCACTTCGAACCCAAACGGTGGGCCGCGTAGCCGACCAGCGCTCCATGCACGAAGCCTAGCCATGCCGCCACCACCCGGGGGGATGCAGATCCGGGCTGGCTCATGCGGGCGCGGCCTCTGCCGGCGACGATGGCCCACTCCACGCGAGCACCCGCGGGCACTCAGGGTCCGATACGAAGCGCTGCCCGGTCAGCGCCTCGGCGACAGCGTGGCACCCACCCTTACAGATAGACTGATAGCTGCACGTCCCGCAGGGACCGGTCTGCACGCCGTCGTGCCAGCTCGCGGCCTGAGCGGGCGCAGGCCGAGCGGGCGCAGGCTGAGCGGGCGCAGGCTGAGCGGGCGCGGCCTGGTCCGGGGCAAAACTGCACGGATGCCGGGCTCCCGCGGTGTCCACGGACACGAGCTCCGACGCGCCAAAGCACCCGCGGAACCCGAACGCCCGCATCCGCTCCACGTCCAGCCCGTGGGCGGCCAGGAACGGCACGCTGGCGCAGTCGAGCCGTACAAGCACGCCGGGGTGTCGGGCCATCAGGCGCTGGACCAGCGGCCACACCGACAACGCCTGCTCAGGGGTCAGCCGTCGCTGCGTGTAGTTGGCGAGCGCGCGACCGACCGGCTTCAGGCGGAGCAGCTGGATGTCGGTCGCCCCTGCGGCGACCGCCGCCGCTACCGTGGCGTCTACGCTGTCGAAGTTGTCGCGGTCGAGCACCACGTTGATCCCAACCGTGGTCCCCCGGGCGGCGAGCGAGCGCACGGTGTCGAGCGCGCCCTCCGCACCGTCATACCCGCGCGAGCGGACAAACCCCAAACCCAGCGCGTCCAACGACACGTTGACCTGGTCAAACGCGGAGAGATCCCGCTCCGGCCCCACCCCCGAGGTGGTCACCCCCACCGCGAGCCCCAAGGACCTCGCGTGCTCCGCGATCGCCGCAAGATCCGGGTGTCGCAGCGGCTCGCCGCCGCCCAACGCCACCCTCAGGACGCCCTCACCGGCGAGCTCGTCCAGCCGCGAGCGGAGCACAGGCAACGGCGTGTGCGCCCCCGACCCGCTGGTGGGCATGTGGCAGCTCACGCAAGGGAGCCCGCACGCCTGCGTGATCTGCAGGTGCGCCTCTCGTGGCCGAGCCACGCCCGGTCCGCCCGCCGCCCGCGCGTCCCCAGACCCGGCAGACTCGCCGGCGTCCCCCTCCCCCTCCTCCCCCCTCGTCCGGACCAGCGCCGACGGCCGCTCAGTCAGCCGGGTCTCCCCCCCCGGCTCAGCACGCCGACGTCGAGCCTGCCACGACTCCGCAGCCGCCCACACCGCGCCCGCCACCACCTGGCTCCACAGCAGCACGTTGAGCACATTGCCGAGCGCCGAGCAGTTCGCGGCGTGGCCAAGGCGCACCTCACGCACGCTCATCCGACCCCCAGCGCGTCGAACCAGCCCGCGGCAAAGGTGCAGAGCCCCACCAGCGCCGCCGTGCCAGAAGCAGCGAGCCATGGGGAGACGTGCGGCGCCAGGGCCACCCCCACGATCGCGCAGGACCCCGTACCCGCGAACCAGGGCCAGTCCGGCGCCCCCCACGCCCACGCCATCACGGCAGGCACGCCGGCCAGCAGCACCCAGCCGACTGCGAGCGAGCCCAGGCCCCACTCCCGAGCCCCGCGGCAGGGCCCCCGAGCCCCCACGCCCCACCCCCACGCCGCGACCCCAGCGTAGCCGATCGCGATCAGCGCCAGCACACCGGCCACCGCGCGCTGGAAGCCCATCCTACGCTCATCGGCGCCCCCCTTCCCCTGCTCCGCCAGCCACCCCTCCAGCGCCGCCACGGCGGGGCCTTCGGGGTGCGCCACCCGCTCGGCCTGCACACGCCGACGAGCCTCCTCCGGCCCGAGCACTCGGTACTCGCGTCGAACCGCTGCCAACACCGACCATCCCACGAAGCCGTCGGCGGCCTGGGGCTCGAGCACCCCCCGCCGCGCGGCGCAATAGCGCCGGTCTGAGACTGGAACGTCCGCTGGGACGTCCGCCGGCACGTCGGTCCGGCTCCCCGCGCCCGCCCCGTCCGCACAGGATCGGTACGCGGCCAACGCCTCAACAAAACGACCTGCCTCCTCCAAATCGCGCGCGTCCGCCAACGGCCCCGCAAACGCGGTCCGGCCGCCGATGGCGAGCCCGACGATCAGCGCGAGCCATCCACCAGACCACCGACGTCCGCCTCGCCCTCCCACCGAGCGGGGCTGGCCATCGGCGCCGGCCGACCGCCGACTGCGCGGGCCAGATTCTCGAGGGTGGTCGCGTAGCATGTCTTCCATTCCGTCTGTACCGCGTCGTAGTAGTACTTGCGGAACGGCCAGGGCGGGGGATTCAGCGGGGTGAGCAGGGTCACCATCGTCTTCGGTGTCTCTCCCTCCGCCGTGAAGGCCTCCTCACGCAGGGTGATCACGGTGATGAAGCCGAGATTGCCGAGGTGTTCGAGATCGATGCGGTGCGGCGCGTCGGCCCGCGACAGGCTCACCGGCAGCCTCCGGTGCATCGCCCCGATGTCGTAGCGGACCATGGCGCTTGCGCCTTCGCCGAACGTGCGCTGGCTCATCTCCCACTTGCCGATGCAGGGCACCATCGCCTCCAAATGCTGCAGGTCGAGCAGGTAGCTGAAGACCTGCTCCCGCGTGGCATCGACGCGCGCCGACACAGAAATATCAGCGTTCATCTCATCGTAGTCCGCCGCCATGGCCGGAGATGTGGCAGCGGAGAGCAGCGCGATCAGCGGCAGGCAAACAGCGGCCAAAAGAGTGGGCAGGACAGGGGGCAGGATGGCGGGCAAGACAGGCGAAGGTGACATGGGGAGACCCGTTCGAGAGGTACAATCTGGCACGAATGAGTTGACGTGTCAAGAATATGGCTCGAATCACGGTACCCAAATCCCTCCCCGGCGGGTAGCGTGCACGCCGGAGAGCGTCTACGTTTCGGGACAACCTCGTGGAGATCAGATGCCGAAGGGTCAAGAAAAAGCGAAAAAGGACAACAAAGAGAA
This sequence comes from Myxococcales bacterium, assembly GCA_009692605.1. Classification (GTDB taxonomy): domain Bacteria; phylum Myxococcota_A; class UBA796; order UBA796; family SXON01; genus CAIUMM01. The sequence continues at coordinate 1,520 of SHYV01000022.1, read as the reverse complement.
AGTGAGCACCGCCGACAAGCAGAAGAAGAAGGCGGAGAAGAAAGCAGCCAAGGGCAAGTAGGCAGCCAAGGGCAGCTAAACGGTCCTGACCATCAGGGCAGCTCGGAGCGGTCCTACAGCTCCCAGTGCCGTGCGCGCCCGATCAGGCCGAGCATCGCCTGACTGCCGAGCCCGCGGCGGTCAGAGCCGTCGGTGAGGATGTGCGCTTCGTCCAGCAGCCCGCCCCAGGCGAACCCAAGTCCGAAGGTGGCAGAGTGCTCGGCCACCGTGGCGCTCAGCATACCGGCCGCCTCCGCGTCGCAGTCGCCCTCCTGCACGTACACCCCGATGTCGAGCCCGAACCGCTCGCGGTACTGGCTCAACGCGTCGATCACCTCGGAGATCGGCTCGTAGTGCGGCACCGCATCGGGCAAGTGACGGAGGAGCGTGGCGCCGTTGAACAATACGGCCTGTCCGAATGACACCCCGCCAAGATCGCACGCGAGCTGCAAGTCGCCCGCGTAGTGGAAGAAGCGGATCTGGCGCGGGCCAGGCAGCACCTCGGCACCCAACCGCTGGGACTGCTCGGACACCCCGCGGATCTCGTCCTCGGAGAACGAACAGGCGGCGACGACGTGAACCCCGCGTCGGTTGAGCGCGCGGACCACCGCTGAGAAGAACTCCGGCGTGCTCCGCAACGTCTTCATCTCCAGAACGACGCTGAACCGGCCGGCCCCGCCTCCCACCCCACACGAGGCCGCGAGCGCGGCGTATTCGCGCACCGCTTCGACCATCGGGATCGGGCGTGCGAAGGTGTGCCGAACGCACTCGTCCAAAGCGCCGCCGCCGGCGGCCTCGGCCCGGGCCTCGATCGACATGCCATCGATGGCTCTGCGCGTGTCGGGCGCTGAAGCCAAACGCAGCGCACGGACGAACAGGTCCATCCAGGCCGGCGCCTCGACTCCACCCATCCTCGTCTTCAGCGTGCGGCGCACGTCCGCGTACTGGCACACGCCAGCGGTCTCCTGCACGGTGTCGGCGGTGGATGCGTGGGCGATGATCATTCGATCGACGATGGTGTCCACCCGCGCCTCTCTCGCTACAAGGTCGGCCTGCGGAAGGCGCTCCCATTCCTCCACCGCGACGCTCTCCACGAACAGATCCCACTCCATCCCCGACAGATCGCCCGATGGCCGGACCGAACCGTCAACAGACCGCCTGCGCTGAAGACCGTGCCAGCAGCCAAACGCGCACATCACCGGATTGTTCTCGAACATCGGGATGAGCGCCGCGTTCGGAGCCCCCTCCTTGAGCGCCTCGTCCACTTGAACGTACACGTCCGGCATCAGGAAGGCCAGAATGGAACGCCACCGTTCATCGGCCAGCAGCGCCGGAGCGGCCCCCATGAACGCCCCGTGGCCGTAGTACTGGTTCGCGACGGGGCGTATGGAGTGAAGGGTGGGGACGAAGGGAAGATCGTCGAGGACGTCGAGGAGCTGGAGCCCCAGCTGCCGGGCCTCGGCCCGGAGCTGCTTCCGCTG